>JAHACW010000086.1 GCA_018375675.1 Actinomyces sp.
CGCCCCACATGCGTGGATCAGTTCACGCCCAGGATGTCGGTGACGAACACGAGGGTCGCGCCGCCGGGGATGCCGGCCTGCGGGACGCCGCGCTCACCATAGCCGAGCTCGGAGGGGATGGACAGCAGGACGCGGTCGCCCACGCGCTTGCCGACGAGGCCCTCGTCCCAGCCGGGGATGACCATTCCGACGCCGATCTGGAAGGACAGGGCGCCGCCGCGGTCGAAGGAGTTATCGAAGTCCACGTCGGAGCCGAAGACCGCGCCGTAGTAGTGGCACGTGATCGTATCGCCGGCCTCGACGACCTGGCCGTCACCGGCGTGCAGGACCTCGACGACGAGCTCGTCGGAGGGGGTGCCATCGAAGGACAGGGCGGGCTTGCGGCCGAATTCGCCGGCGACAGAGATGTTTTCCATGGTGTCTTTCCTTAGGGTCGATGAAGCGGCGCGTCAGTCGCGGCGCATGAAGTAGGACAGGATCTTGAGGATCTCGAGGTAGATCCAGATGACGTCGGTCATGATGGCGAAGGTGCACAGCCACGAGTACTTCTCAGGCACGTTGTTGGCGACGCCGACCTTGACGGCATCGAAGTCGCGCACGAGGCACAGCACGCCGATGAAGACCGCGAGGACGCCGATGATGATGCCGAGCGGAATACCGAAGATCTTCGCGTTGTTCACCGCCGTCATGTCGACGAGGCCGGTGACCGACAGCGCAAAGGTGACGAGGTAGTAGAAGAAGAAGGCAATGGAACCGATCCCCGCGACGCGGGTCAGCGTCGACGAGTTACGCACGAAGCCCATCATGAAGGCAGCCAAGGTCGTGCCGATGACGACGAGGGTCGCCAGAACAGCACTGATGACAATGCCTGGGAAGTAGGCCTCAAAGGCGTAGGAGATCACGCCGAGGCTAAAGCCCTCAATGAGGGAGTAGGTGACGATGGCACCCGGGCGAATCTTCTTCGACAAACGGATGAAGATCGCCAGGCCCAGCGTCACTGCGCACGAGGCGAAGAACAGCACCAACGCGACACCCATCGCAACGATGCCCGTCATCCACCCGGCCGTCGCGCCCACAAGAAGCATGCCGAAGCACATGATGGACTTGACCACGACGTCGTCGTAGGTCATCGTTCCACGATCCACCGCGTCGGCCGCGGGAGCGTTCATCATCGCCTCGTACGAGGCCATCTGCTCCTCATAGCTGGACGACACCGGGTAGCCCTCGGCGCCAGCCTGCGCAGTGCCGTAGACCGGCTGCCCCGAATAGTCGACACCCTGCTGGGTGCCGTACGGGTTGGTCGCACCCGCGTAGGGGTTCTGCGCCTGCGCCGAAGCAGGCTGATACCCCGGCATCTCGGGGTAGCCGGCGGGAGTCGTTGACTGGGTCGACCAGTCCTTGACGATCGAATTCATCACCGGGTTGGCCATTTTTCCTCCTCATTCAGTGATGCAGTGCCTCTAGTGTCGCACGAGGCATCCACGGGTGGGAAACGTACCATTATGCGCGCAGCGCAACGCGGCGTCCACACGCGCAGCGAGTTCCACGAACTGGCCACGGCCTCGTCGATGACGCCGCTGGTCTGTACCCCCGGTGGGACTCGAACCCACAACACACCGATTTTAAGTCGGTTGCCTCTGCCAATTGGGCCACGGGGGCGCGCACGCGCACGTCCAGCCTACGGGAGGCCGGCGTTCGCCTCAAGCTCCGCTCAGATCATCGCCTGTGCGATGCCGTCGAGGATGTCGTGCTCGGAGGTGACGACCTGCTCGATCGGGTGCCCGGCGGCCTCGGCGCGCGCCAGCACGCGCGTGACGATACGGCTCCAGATGAGCGCGCCCGCCGCGATGACGTCCTCGCGCCCCTCGGGCATGAAGCCCAGGGAGGCCTTCACGGAGGTCGGCTGATCGACCATGAAGCGCACGGCTTCCTCGAACTGCGCAGCGCTCAGGCGGGCGCCGTGGATGCGCTCGGGCTGGTAGGAGGTGAGCCCCAGAGCCTGGGCGGTCAGGGTAGTCACCGTGCCCGCGACACCCACGAGGGAGCGCACGCGCGCCAGGTCCACGGACTTCTCCGCACCGTCCAGCTGCTCATCGATCCACGCGATCGCGCGCTCCTGGTCCTCGACGGGCACGCCGCCTGCCGGATCCACGTGGGAGAAGAACTTCTCGGTGACACGCACGGCGCCCATGTCGATCGAAATCGCCTGCTCAACGCGGGTCGAGCCGAGCACCAGCTCCGTCGACCCACCACCGATATCGACGACCAGCATCGGGGCGGTGACGGACTCGTCCAGGCCGCTCACCGCGCCATTGAAGGACAGGGAGGCTTCCTCCGTGCCGACAACGACCTCAGGCTCCACGCCGATGATGGCCTTGATCTGACGCACGAAGTCCGCGCTGTTGGACGCGTCGCGCGTCGCAGAGGTCGCCACGAAACGAGTGCTCGTCGCTCCCAGGGCCTCGATCATGCGCTGGTATTCGACCGTGGCCTCCACCGTGCGCTCGATCGCCGCGGGATCCAGGTAGCCGCGCGCATCCACGCCCTGCCCCAGGCGCACGATGCGCATCTGGCGGGTCAGGTCCGACAGATGGGGACGGCCGTCCTCGCCGATACGCCCATCGGCGACGAGCAGTCGGATCGAATTGGTTCCACAGTCAATGGCAGCTACGCGGGTCATCGCTTCGTTTCTACAGGGGTGAGTCCCGGACGAGGCCGGGGCGGGCACGGGCAAAAGAGCTCAGCAGGAGCAACGGGAGGTGGAGAACAGGCCACGCTCGTCGAGCATCGCGAGCGCGCGGTCCCCAATCGGGTTCACGCCGGGACCGGCGGCCAGAGAGTGGCCGACGAGGGCGTGCAGGCACTTGACGCGCGTGGGCATTCCGCCAGCGCTCACGCCCGAAATCTCCGGAACGTCGCCCAGGGTCAGGCGCGCCTGAATGTAGGCCTCGTGGGCGCGCGCGTAGGCGGCGCGCAGCTCCTCATCGGCGGCGAGTTCCTCGTTGAGGGTCTCCATGACGTGCTCGGCCTCAAGCGTGGAAGCGCCCTTCACTGCCGCCGGGTGCGTCAGGTAGTAGGTCGTGGGGAACGGCGTCCCGTCAGGCAGGCGCGGCGCGGTCGCCACGACCGTGGGCCGACCGCAGACACAGCGCGCAGCGATACCAACGACCCCTCGGGGCACGCGGCCCAGCTGGGAACGCAGGACCTCCAGGTCCTCTTCAGTGGCGTCGGTGGTGTTAACGAGGCTCATTCTCCGCTTTCTTGGCTGGTTGTGGGGGCCTGGCCCGACTGGCTGGTCTCAGCCGACGGGATAGGCGTCGCGCTCGGCGGCTGGTCCGCCTTCCCCACTAGGATACCGAGCTGCTGCACCCAGGGGCGCGCCGGTCCGGTGGAAGCCGCTGCGGCCGCCAGCGCCGAGTCCTGGTATTGCGGCCCCGGATCCACCACCGTGTATTGGGTCTCACCGGGGCGAACGAATCCAAGTCGCTCACGCGCCTGAGTAGAGATGTAGTCGGGGTCATTCCACAGGTCGAGCTGACGCTGCATGTCGGCATTCTTCTGCTGTTGCTCGGCGACCTGCGTCTTAATCTGCGCGAGTTCACGCTCCTGCTGCCACCACTGGTAGAGGCTGGGCACCAGCATGACCGACAGGATCGCGGCGATGATGAGAACGACGAGAAGTCGAGTGGACACGTCGAGGCCACCGATGGACAGGGCCGAAGAGCCCTCCGCGGCGGGACGCACAAAGGAAGACCGCGACGAGCCCTTCTCCGCGCCCCTATTCCTGCGGAAAAAGCTCCGCTTTGCGCCCTCATTCTTCTGCGCACCCCGCGCCGACTTCTGGCGCTTCGCCGAGGCCTCGGCCCCCTTGGAGGACTTCGAAGCCTTCGCGGCCGCCCTGCGCTGGCGCGACTTTTCCGCGTTGATCTCACGCGTCGTACGCGCTGCCTCCGAAGCAGAGGAGCGACGACGCGAGGAGGGGCGGGAAGAAGGACGACGGCTAGCCATTCTTCTATCGTGCCCTAAGTTGACGTCTTTGGCTCAGCCCCACGCCGAAAAAACTCCGCGCGGACCCTTTCGGGCCCGCGCGGAGCTATGCGGCTAGTTGCCTAGGCTCACTTGAAGCGAGGGAAGGCAGAGCGGCCGGCGTAAACGGCGGCCTCGCCCAGCTGCTCCTCGATGCGCAGCAGCTGGTTGTACTTGGCGACGCGCTCGGAACGAGCGGGAGCACCGGTCTTGATCTGGCCGGAGTTGGTGGCGACAGCCAGGTCGGCGATCGTGGTGTCCTCGGTCTCGCCGGAACGGTGCGAGGTCATCGAACGGTAGCCGTTGCGGTGCGCTTCCTCGACGGCGTCGAGGGTCTCGGTCAGCGAACCGATCTGGTTCACCTTGACGAGCAGCGCGTTCGCGGCGCCCAGCTCGATGCCCTTCTTCAGGCGGGCGGGGTTGGTGACGAACAGGTCGTCGCCGACGAGCTGCACGCGGCCGCCGATCTCGGAGGTCAGGGCCTTCCAGGCGTCCCACTCGTCCTCGGACAGCGGATCCTCGATGGAGACCAGCGGGTAGTTCGAGATGAGCTTCTCGTAGTACTCCACCATGTAGTCAGTCGAGCGGCCTTCGCCCTCGAACTGGTACAGGCCGTCCTTGAAGAACTCGGAGGAGGCAACGTCCAGGGCCAGGGCGACGTCCTCGCCCGGCTTGAAGCCGGCCTTCTCGATCGCGGAGACGATCAGGTCGAGAGCCTCGGCGTTGGAGTCCAGGTTGGGGGCGAAGCCGCCCTCGTCGCCCAGGCCGGTGGACAGACCGCGGTCCTTCACGACGCCCTTGAGCGTGTGGTAGACCTCGGCGCCCCAGCGCAGGGCCTCACGGAAGGAGGGAGCGCCGATGGGGGCGATCATGAACTCCTGGATGTCAACGTTGGAGTCCGCGTGGGAGCCACCGTTGAGGATGTTCATCATGGGGACGGGCAGGACGTGAGCGTTGGGGCCGCCCAGGTACTTGTAGAGGGGCAGGTCCGCGTACTTCGCGGCGGCCTTGGCGACGGCGAGGGAGACGCCGAGGATGGCGTTCGCGCCGAGCTTGCCCTTG
Organism: Actinomyces sp.; assembly: GCA_018375675.1. Taxonomy (GTDB): domain Bacteria; phylum Actinomycetota; class Actinomycetes; order Actinomycetales; family Actinomycetaceae; genus Pauljensenia. The sequence continues at coordinate 5,089 of JAHACW010000086.1, forward strand.
TTGGGGGTGCCGTCCAGGTCGATCATGGCCTGGTCGATGTAGCGCTGATCGTCAGCTTCCTCGCCGATGAGCTCGGGAGCGATCTGCTCGACGACGGCGTCAACGGCGTCCTGGACGCCCTTGCCGAGGTAGCGGCCCTTGTCGCCATCGCGACGCTCGACGGCCTCGAACGCGCCGGTGGACGCGCCGGAGGGAACGGACGCGCGCGCAGCGGTGCCGTCCTCGAGGACGACCTCGACCTCAACAGTCGGGTTACCGCGCGAGTCGAGGATCTCGCGTGCACCAATGCCTTCAATAACTGCCACGTCATTCTCCAATCGATGTTGTTGCGTGGAAGCGGTCAGTACAACGGTAATACGGACCGCC
>JAHACW010000010.1 GCA_018375675.1 Actinomyces sp.
GCCCGGCAGCGACGGCGCCGAGTTCACGACGGTCGCCCACGCGGCCGTCGACGAGAAGGGTCACGCCACCTACGAGTTCGACCTGACGTGGGACGTTCCCGCCGTCGAGGACCCGGACACCGTCGGGCATGTCCACACCGGCTCCTACGTGGTCGTCGTCGAGCCGGGCGCCGACAAGGTGCTGGCCGCCGTTAAGCGCCAGGCCATCCGCGGCACCGTGTCCTACGACCCGAACATCCGTCCCGCCCTGCTGGGAACCCCCGACGAGGCCCGCCCGCACGTCGAGGCGATCGTGGCCCTTGCGGATGTGGTGAAGGCGTCGGACGAGGATCTGAAGTGGCTGTACCCGGGTCGTCCCGTCGAGGATGTCCTGCGCGAGTGGTCCCAGTCCGGTCCCTCCCTGATCCTGTGCACACGCGGCCCCTGGGGCGTCTACATCAAGACCGCCGCCGAGCGTGACATGCTCGTCGTCGATCCCCTCGACGTCGAGCTGGTAGACACCGTGGGTGCTGGCGACTCTCTCATGGCCGGCCTGATCTCCGGCCTGGTGGATGCGGGTCTGCTGGGCTCGGCCGAGGCGAAGCAGCGCCTGCGCGAGGCCTCGTGGGACCAGATCTTGCCCGCCATCCACCGCGGCATCATCACCTCAGGCATCACGATCCTCTACCAGGGCGCCTACTCGCCCACGCGCGAGGAGGTCAACGAGATCCTGGCAGCAGACAAGACGCTGCGAGGCTGACGGGGGAGCGATCCTCAACTGATTGGTGTGGGCCCGGCCGATTGGCTGGGCCCACACCCATATCTCCCGGTCTGTGGTCACTGTGTGGGTCTCGGACACGCTTGTGAATGTGAACAAGTGGTCATATGCTTGCAGAGGTTTCATAGTGTTCCGTGGAACACGTATCTTTCGGCCTTGGTATTCGTGGAGGTGACGCGTGGCTGACGTTGGCTTTGACTCAGATAAGCATGCCCAAACAAGTGGAGATATGGAGAAGGGTGGGCAATCGCTCACTGACTCCACTCAGGCGATCAATCGCTTGATGGACGCTCAGAAGGCGGAGTATTGGTCTGAAGAGGAGGGCTTCCAGGCGATGCGCCGCTCGCTGATCTCATATCTGAGGACCGAGAAAGACGTTGTCTCCAACCAGATGGTTCGTTTCGAGAAATTTGATGGCGACGTCGATACCGCTGTGAGCGCTTTTGAAGCTGCCGAGCAGGGTAATACCGATGAGCTCGCCCGTATCCTTGCGTCGATGGACCCGCAGCCTACAGGGGCACCGTCATCCCATGCGACGCAGGCGCCCTCGCAGATCGCGGGCGGGGGGCCGACACAGTCTGGAAATGCCAACGGGGCCACGAGCACGGGTGCAGGTGGCAGTGGCTCCGGTGCCGGTACGAGTCCCACGCAGAACGCGCCGTCTGAGTTCTGAGAAGGAGAGGAACCATCATGGTTGATAGCCCCATGTACGACCGACTCATGCGATTGGTCGCCGCGATCGAGAGTGCCTCTGCCCTCGACGCCTCGGACAATGAACACAACACGATCGTGTGCGGCCTGAACGAGGCAAATAACGTCACGCACCATATGCGCTCCTACCAGGGGTTCACGGGCGAAACCGGCGATCAGATTGATGCGTGGACCGATACGACGATGAAGCAGGTCCAGGGAATCAAGGAAAACCACAACACCGCGATGGAGTACTACGTCGAGGCGCGTCGAGCCATGACGCATATTCGTGAGGAGGCGCAGCAGCTGTCACCCACTCTTATCGACTCCAATCTGCAGAAGCTTGCCGATATGACTCACGTGGCGGTCCCCGTGACGGAGTTCCTCGGGCCGTTCGGCGGACCGGTCAACACACTCGCGGTGTCGGCCGATGCCTACTTCCAGGCGCTTATCGCTCAAGCCAATGCGCAGCGGGAGGTTGCGGCGACGGACATTCTGGAGCGAGCGAATAATACGATGCAGGGGCTGGCAGATGGTTTGAATACCCAGACTACTAATGTTCAGGGATATCTTGATGGCGATGTGGACTTCCGCTCTCCTCAGAATCCTGGCCCTTCGAACTCGACGGTCCGTAGGGATATCGAGAGTGGATACCTGAACGTCTCCCCGCACGCTCCGGGCGTGTATCCCGGTGATCGCGACAGCGACTACGGGCGGTCCGACCTGCGTGGCACGGGTTCCGGGCTCTACTCGGATGGCTATGACGAGGGTGGGCCGGTGAGCGGTCGCGTGATGTCTTCGCCTCGCATCCCGAATGAGTACATCACCGAGGGAGAAGTTGGTTCGCGCCTCAATCCCGTTACCGACCCGCAGGATCTCATGGGAATGGACCTGCTGCACACGCGAGTGAACGGCGATCGGCACGCCAACGGAACGGTGGGAGGATACACGCCCGCGCCACCCGTTGACCGATACCATCCCCTGTGGAACGTGAACGGGGGTCCTGGCAGCGAGTCCGCGCTTGCTGCCCGTATGGGTGGTGCCGGCGTTCTCGGCGCAGGTGCGCTGGGGATGGGTGCCGCTTCGCGCCTTGGTGCTGGCGGACTGAGCGCATTGGGCCGTACGGCGGCTTCTGGTGCCTCTGGCAGCGGTCTTTCGGGAGCGGCCTCCCTTCGCGCAGGATCCTACTCTGGCCTGGGATATGGAACGTACAAGGCTCCTGCGGCCGGAGGGGCAGGGACCGGTGCGAGTGGCACGACCGCCGCCCCCGGTAGCTCCGCAGCTAAGACATCGGCCTCGGGAGGTGCCGGTCAGGGCAGTGCTCGTGGTGCCGGTGGCTTCATGGGAGGAGCAGGTGCCGGCGGAGCTGGCGGAAAGGACGATAAGAAGAAGTCGGCGCGTCGCAAGTACACGCCCTTCCGCTTTGACGATGATGGAGACGAACTGCCTGAGGGCTACGTGAATCCGATGTCGCAGACCTACGGGTCGGATAAGGACTTGAGCCCCTCCCCGCGAAAGGACGATGGATGGGACCCACGCGAATGGTAAAGCCGAGCCGAGCGCCTCGTCGGAGTAGGCGCACGTGGGGAGCTTCGGCTGCCGCTCTCGTCATCGCCGCTGGTGTCACCGCGCTCCCAACCACTCCAGCCCAGGCAGACAACACGATCACCGCGGCGGACCAGGCATACTTCGCGTACTACCACTTGGATCAGGCCAGGGCAAAGGGGTATACCGGTAAGGGGGTAACCATTGCCATCGTTGATGGGGAGGTAGATACTACTGCGCCAGAGCTGAGGGAATCGGATATTCACAACAAATCAACGTGTGAAGTTACATCTTCCGCATCTTCCAAGAGCCATGGCACTGCAGTTGCTTCGATCTTGGTGTCATCCGTCTATGGAGTGGCTCCCGAGAGTTCTCTTCTGACTTATCAGATACCCGCCCCTAGCAGGGGAGATTCTGCATCTCCTTCCTGTGCTGAAACTCAGAATGGCCTGTCTAAAGTTAGTGTCCCGTGGCTCATCAACCAAGCGATGAACGACGGTGCGCAAATCGTGAATTTTTCTGCTTCCAGCTCACTTCAGGGCGACGAACTGAAATGGACTGTCGCGAGGGCATTAACCAAGGGCGTGATCATTACAGCTGCTGCCGGAAATGAAGCAACGGATGAAAACTCATCGTCGCTGTCCCAGTGGTCCGGAGTCGTTGGTGTTAGCGCGATTGGTGTCGATGGTAACCGTCAAGACTATTCGTCCTGGGGGCAGGGAGTAGCAACGACAGCAGTTGGCGGTCCGGTCAAAACGCATGACTTTGCGACGAATCAGATCGTTGAGACGTCCGGTACATCATTCTCGTCTCCCATCGTCGCCGGTGTCCTCGCGCTCGCCCGCCAGAAGTGGCCGAACGCGACATCCAACCAGCTGCTCCAGCTCCTCGTGAAGACGGGCCTCAACCCGGACCACACCTGGAATCAGTACACCGGATACGGCGGTATCGATCCGGGGGCAATGCTCAATACAGATCCCACGACGTTGCCCGACGTGAACCCGCTGGCAGATAAAGGGAATGGATCCAGCCCGACAGCCGACGAAGTCCAGCAGTATGCGGACGGGGTCGTCAGCCCCCTGCAGATCGTCAACGACAACTCGTATGCCTACAGAGGCTTTGATGAATCCTTGATCACCGATCCGATGGTTACGGTTCCCACGCACCTGGGAACCAGCCCCCGCTACCACGCAAAATAGGTGCCACAGAGAAGCTGACATGACGGTGGGGTGGCCGGGAAAATTCCTGGCCACCCCACCGTTATGACTAGGAGGGCGCGTCAGCCGATCGACGCGATCGCGAAGGTGATTGGAACACCCGAGCCGTCGCGGCGCTCGTCCTCTGCGGGGAGCTCAACGGGCGAACCGTCCGCGGACGCGGCGCGTGCCGGCTTCGTGCCCACCCACGCGATATCGAGTCGATCCTCACCGCGCAGGAAGCGCTGGCAGCGCACACCCTGACCGCCTCGGCCCTTGGACGGGTAGCACTCGAAAGGCGTCACCTTCACCGTCGTCTGGCCCGTACCCGGCAGCGCACCCAGCGCCGCCGCCACCGTCACGACGACCGCATCGATGGGAGCCTCGACCACCCAGAAGCCCAAGGCCTCGGCCCCGGGGTTCAGCTTCATGCCGGCCATGCCGCCGGCCGTACGACCCTGCGGGCGAACCTTCGCGGCGGGGGTGCGCAGCAGCTGCGCGTCCGACGAAATAAACACCAGGTCCGCCTCGTCCGAGCACCGATCAAAGCCCACCAGACGGTCGCCATCCTCCAGGGCGATGACCTCCCACTCGTCGCGCTGTAGCACGTCCGGTCGCAGGCGCTTGACCGTGCCGCGAGCCGTGCCCATCGCGACCACGTCGGCGCCCTCGGGATCGAGCAGACCCACGGCGGGAACGTCCGTGTGCAGCAGCAGCGACGACGGCATCGCGCCGGCGAGCGACAAGCCCGTCTCAAAGCGGGGGAGCGCCGGCAAGTCCACGACGTCGATTCGGTGGGCGACGCCGTCCTCCGTCACCACGGCCACCTGCGATCGGGCCGTCGACGGCAGCTGCACACGCCAGCCGTCCGACGCCGCGCGTGGACCGGGCTCCAGGGGATCCCCGCCCTCGACACGGGCGAGCGCGCCCGAGGAGGATAGAACAACGACGCACGGGTCGTCTGGGATCTGCAGGTCCAGGCCCTTACCGGAACGCGACACCGACGGCAGGACCGCCAGTGCGGCATCGTCGGCGGCCGCGGCCGCCGTGCCCACGGGCGTGCCCGTCGAGGCCAGCAGCAGCGTGCGACGCGGCGTGCCCAGGCGATCCGAGACCTCGCGCAGCTCCTTCTTCACGAGCGCGCGCAGCAGCTCCGGATCCTCCAGGATCTCGCGCAGCGATGCGATCTTCGCCAGCAGTTCGTCGCGCTCGGTCTCCAGCTCGATGCGCGAGAACTTCGTGAGGCGGCGCAGGCGCAGCTCCAGAATGTAGTTGGCCTGGGCCTCGGACAGGTCGAACGCCGTCATGAGGCGCTCGCGCGCGATCTCCGCGTCGTCGGAGGAACGAATAATCGCGATGACGTCGTCGATGTCCAAGATCGCGATGAGTAGGCCTTCGACCAGGTGCAGGCGATCCTCGCACTTCTTCAGGCGGAAGCGGCTACGACGCGTCGTGACGTCCAGGCGGTGATCCAGGAAGACCTGCAGCATCTCCTTGAGGCCCAGGGTGCGCGGCTGGCCGCCCACGAGCGCCACGGCATTGATCGAGAAGGAATCCTCCAGCGGCGTGCGCTGGTAGAGCTGCTGGAGCACGGCCTCGGGGTTGAATCCGTTCTTCACCTCGATCACCAGGCGCAGGCCGTGGATACGGTCAGTGAGGTTCTGGACCGAGGAAATGCCCTTGAGGCGTCCCGCGTTCGCGTTTTCCTTGATCTTTTCGATGACCTTTTCGGGACCCACCATGTAGGGCAGCTGCGTGACGATGATGCCCATCTTGCGGGCCGTGACGCGCTCGATCTGGACCTTCGCGCGGGTCTTGAACGCGCCTCGGCCGGTCTCGTAGGCCTCCTTGATGCCCTCGAGACCCACGATGACGCCGCCCTCGGGCAGGTCGGGGCCGGGGATGTAACGCATGAGGTCGGCGACGGACGCCGACGGGTTATCCAGCAGGTGGATGGCACCCGCGATCGTCTCCGACAGGTTGTGCGGAGCGATATTCGTCGCCATGCCAACTGCAATGCCCGAGGCGCCGTTGACCAGCAGCTGCGGGAACGCGGCCGGCAGGACGTCCGGCTGCATGAACTGATTGTCGTAGTTGGGGACGAAGTCGACCGTGTCCTCGTCCAGGCCCGTCACCAGGTCCAGCGCGGCGGGCGCCATGCGCGCCTCGGTGTAACGAGCGGCGGCCGGGCCATCGTCCAGAGAGCCGAAGTTACCGTGGCCGTCAACCAGCGGAACGCGCAGGTTGAAGGGCTGCGCGAGGCGCACCAGGGCCTCGTAAATCGCGGAATCGCCGTGCGGGTGGAGCTTACCCATGACCTCGCCGACGACACGCTGGGACTTCACGTGTCCCTTGTCGGGGCGCAGCCCCATCTGATCCATCTGGAACAGGATGCGGCGCTGTACGGGCTTGAGGCCGTCGCGCGCGTCGGGAAGCGCGCGAGCGTAGATCACCGAGACGGCATACTCCAGGAAGGACCCACGCATCTCATCGGACACGTCGATCTCTGTGATGTTCTCGTCCTTCTCAGGGATGTCGACGACCTGGTCCTTCTTAGCCATACGCGCAATTATTGCGCGGCTTGGCGCTCATTTCGACTGGCGCGCCGCTTCGGGGCACAATTGGGGCATGGACACATGGACCCGTATCGAACGTGGGGGCTTCTACCCCAAGGCCGTGCAGCGTGCGCTGCGCCGCGCTCTGGGCGCCGCGGAGCCGCTCGCGACGCTGTGCCAGGTGGATACGGGTTTCGACCGCGGATCGGTATTCCGGCACCTGACGGTCGCCTCGCTGACGGACCGCGCCATCGTCCAGCTGCACGTCGATGAGATGGACGGCGGCTCGGCGACGATCGCGACGGCCGTGCACCGCGTGGGCGACATCGCCGGGTACTCCACGATGGAGGTCTACACGAACCCCGAGAACGCGAGCGGCCTGTCCGAAATGACGATCGCGCTGGACCTGAAGGGTGCGCGCCGCCTCGAGCTCGAACCCGCTCGCTGCGACGACCCGAATTGCATGGCCGACCACGGCCTGACGGGCACGTCCTTCCCCGACGACATGACCTTCCGTATCTCCGCGGCCGCCGACGGGCAGGACGCTCTCGACGAGGCAGTGGTCTTCGTCGATCACCTCGCTTGCCTGATGGGAACGCGCAGTGAGTGAGCGGGAGCTGACGCTGGACCTGCCAGGGGCCGACCTGCCCGGCGCGGGGGATCCGGTCATCACGGACGTCATCGCGGGCGCCCTCGCGTCGATCGACTCCGCGCTGCCCGGTGCCTCATCGCAGGCGGCCGGCGCCCTCGGGATCGAGGCCGGGGCTGAGCAGCTGCTCCTCATCCTCGTGGACGGGCTTGGGTACGAGCTGATCCAGGACCACCTGGGGCACACGCCGACGCTGCGCCGCGTGCGAGACGATATTCGCTCGATTCACACGGTCGTCCCCTCGACGACGGCCGCGGCCATCACGGCTTTCGGAACAGGTGCGCGCCCCGGCGCCACCAACATGGTGGGCTTCTCCGTTGCCTACGGCGGCGGCGTCATGAACCTGCTGGCCATGGAGGGTGGGCCGGCGCCCACCGAGTGGCAGCCCACGCCCACCTACTTTGAGCGCTTGGCCGCAGCAGATGTGTCCTCGGCCGTCATCTCGCCCGCACGCTTTGCTGGTTCCGGACTGACGGGCGCGGCGCTGCGGGGAGCGCGCCACGTTCCCGCAGAGTCGCTCAGCGATCGCGTGAGCGCCGCCCTGCGCGAGCTGCGAGCCGGCACACCCGTCGTCTACCTCTACTGGTCCGACATCGACCACGCCGGCCACAGCTCCGGCGTCGGATCGGACGCGTGGATCGGCTGCCTCGAAGAGTTCGATGCGGGGCTTTCTGCGCTGCTGCGCGGCCTGCCCGCGGGCGTGCGAACCGTCATGACCGCGGACCACGGCATGATCAACGTGGAGCACTCCGCCCTCGTGGACGTGGCCGCGACACCCGCTCTGCGCGAGGGCGTGCGCATCGTCGCCGGTGAGACGCGAGCCGTGCACGTGCACGCACAGGAGGGCCGCGCTGCCGACGTGGAGGCGCGCTGGCGCGACACCCTGGGCGAGCGCGCGTGGATCCTCTCGCGCGACCAGATGAGCGCGCTTATCGGCCCCGGAGACGGCGCCTCGATCATCGGCGACCTGCTGGTTCTCGCCCGCGGGAACGGCGGCATCGTGGATTCTCGGACCCAGAGCGCCTCGGCGATCGCGATGCCGGGCGTCCACGGCTCGCTCACCTCGACGGAGATGCGCATCCCCGTCATCGTCCTGTCGTAAGACGACTACGGGACATACACGAAGCGGCCGCTCATTAACGGGCGGCCGCTCGGTGTTTTCTCGGGTTATGACTTCGAGCCGAAGAGAATCTCGTCCCAGCTGGGGACCGACCGACGGGTCTTCTTCGAGGAAGCGCGCGCCATCCTCGAACCCGTCACTCCCTGAGCGGGAACGGACCCGGTCGCGCTCTCCTCGGCCTCGGCAGGAGCGGAGTCGGTGGAATCGGACGGCGACACGGCCTTCATGGGGATCGCGGGGGTCGTCTGCTCCTCGGCCTTCGGCTCCTCGTCGCCCTTGTCCTCACCGGAGGACGCGGGGGTGTCGGACAGCCACGGGAGCACGCCCGACGAGGCAGGGGCCTCGGTCTTGGGGGAGCGGGACGCCACCGGGATGGCGCCCGTCAGCGTCGGACGGTCAGACGGGATCTGACCGGTCGCGGGGAACAACGTGTCCTCGGCGGGTTCGGACGGCGCCTCCGCCTTGGTGCGGGCCGACGCAAGCGAATAGATGCGCGCGGAAATCGGGCCCGTCGACGTATCGGGCTCCGTCGTGGGAGCCTCCTCCTCGCCGGCGATGGCAGCCAGGTATTCGGCCTCCTCGTCGACCTCATCGTCCAGGTCCAGGTCAATCTGCTGGCGCTTACCGCGCACGGCGTTGAGTTGGTCGATGATGGCCTCGCGGTTACGCAGGTCCTCAGCTCCGGGGTCAACGACAGGAGCGGGGGCAGTGCGCGGCATGGGAGTGAAGATCGAAGCCGTTGGGGAAGCGGAAACCTGCTCAGTCAGCCACTGAGCCTCCTGATCGATCGCCTCGAGTGAGCCGGAGTTCGACAGGTGCCAGTGGGCAGCGTGCTCGGCCGCACCCTGCACGAAGGTCACGATGATCTGCCAGGGCTCCCCGGCCTCGCGCATCGCGGTCCACTCCAGAGACGACGGGTCGACGCCGCGCGCCGCCAGCCGATCCAGAACGAGGTCGCCCATCGTGGGGCCGCCGTCGCCAATACGAACGGCGCGGGCGCGCGTCAGCGCATAATCCTTCTCTGCCTGCACGGGAGCCTCAAAACGCTCGACCGCACTGACCTCCATGCCATGCTGGGAAGCGATCTCTGCCGGGGTTGCGCCAGCGCGCAGGAGAGCCTGAATATCGCGAGGGGCGAGGGTGGGACGAGCGGGCGCCAGCTCTACTCGCGGACGATCACGGCGCGTCGCGCCGCGGAGCTCATCGGAGATCAACACCGAATAGCGTTCACCCTGGGCATCGGTGAGCACCAGGGACTCGCCATCGGCGCTGGTCCCGAGCAATTCGAGCTCAATCATCACTTCCTCCTCAAACGTCTAGGTCGAATCGTCTCAAATAATGCTCAGAATGTCGCGTAGCTGGGCGCGTGTCACACATACGATGGCACATTACTCTCACAAGTGTTATCCTCCCTGCGCATAGACCACTCGCGCAAACCGGCTCGAGAGGCGAAAGGGGAGAACCATGGCAACCGATTACGATGCGCCGCGCAAGAACGAAGACGAGGTCGCAGAGGACTCGATCGAGGAGCTGAAGTCCCGTCGCAACGACGCCGGCTCCGCCGAGATCGAAGAAGACGAAAACGAAGCGGCTGAGAATTTCGAGCTTCCCGGCGCGGACCTGTCAAAGGAGGAACTGACGGTCCACGTCGTTCCCCGCCAGGAAGACGAATTCACCTGCTCGCAGTGCTTCCTCGTGCACCACGCGTCGCAGCTCGACCACGTGGACGCCAACGGCGCCCCCGTGTGCACCGAGTGCGCGATGTGAGGTAGGACGATGTTCGGACGCAAGAAGAAGACTGTCGAAGAAGAGATCGAAGAGGTCGAGGCCCTGCCTCGCCTGAGCGATGAAGACGCTGCGATTTGGAGCGAGCCCGGCCCTCGTAACTACGAGGAGGTCGACACCACCGACGGCTACGTCGACATGGGGTCCATCCTGTTCCCCGCGGTTCAGGGCATGCAGCTGCGCACCCAGGTCGCAGACGACGGCACGACCGTCCTGCAGATCCTCGTCGTGCTCGGTAGCTCCGGCATCCAAATGAGCGTCGCAGCCGCACCCCGCTCCGGCGGCGTGTGGGAGGAGCTGCGCGAAGAGATCCGCAAGGGCTTCGAAGATCAGGGTGCCAAGGTCGCCGACTACCCGACGCGTTACGGCAACGAGCTGCTCGTCGATATGCCGATGCAGATGCCCGACGGACGCTCCGCGACCTCGCGCATGCGCATCATCGGTCGTGAAGGCGACCGCTGGTTCGCACGCATCGATATCCTCGGCCCGGCCGCTGCCACCGCGGAAGCCGGCGCCGACATCGAGAAGGTCATCGACCGCATCGTCGTGCGTCGCGACGACCACCCGCGTACACGCCTGGAACTGTTGCCCGTGCACCTGCCCGCGGGTGCTCAGGAGGCCTGACATGGCCTCGTGGTTCGCTAAGGTCGGCGCCGCGCTCGGCCTCGACAAGGACACGCGTTCCCTGGACGCCGCCCTCGACGAGGACTCGGCGCGCGCCGCCCGCGGCGTCACGCCGATTCGCGACGTGGCCGACCGCTCTCACGCACTCGTGTTCGGCACGCTGCTGGGCATGACGTATCCGCCCGAGGAGGGCGCTCAGCGCGTCCTCGTCGCGACCCTCTACGACGGCACCGACACGCTCGAACTGCGCTGGCCCGGACGATCCTCCATCCCCGGACTCAGCGTCGGCCAGCGCCTTGAGGTCGAAGGCACCGTCGGCCGCGTGGGCGATCGCCTCGTCATCATCAACCCGCTGTACCGCGTGATCGCGGGGGAGGGCTGATGCCGACTCCTCGCTGGATGGATCAGGCCACCTCTGAGGAATTCTCCTGGTCACAAGCCCTCGGCGGCACACGCGGTGTCATCGAAGCCACCGCGCCCGGACTGCTCTTCGTCGTCGTTTTTGTGGCCACGCGCGCCCTCGTGCCGACGCTCATCGCGGCCTCGGCCGTCGCGGTGATCGCTTGCGTGATCCGCCTCGTCCAACGCCAGGGGATGCAGCAAGCTCTCTCCGGCCTGTTTGGAGTCGCCATCGGCGTCATCTTCGCGGCGGCGACCGGGCGGGGAGAAAACTACTTCGTCTGGGGCATCGCCACGAACGTGGCCATGGCGCTTGCTTTCGCTTTGTCCGTCCTATTCGGGAGAAGCCTCGTCGCCCAGTTCTACGGCCCGCTGACCGGCCTGGCGAAAGGCTGGCAGTCCGACCCCGCCTACGCGTCCCTGCGCCGCAGCTGCGCCGCGATCACGTGGATGTGGGCGGGAATCTTCGCGCTGCGCATCGCCGTGCAGGCGCCCCTCTGGATCGCCGGCCAGGTCGCTGCTCTCGGCGTTGCCAAGCTGGCCCTCGGACTCCCACTCTTCGCGCTGGGAGCCTGGGCCACCTGGTGGAAGCTGAAGGATTACTCCTCGCCTTCCTCGTCGTCGGACTCCTCCGAGACAGGGGACGCGACCAGCTGACGCAGGTCCTCCAGCTCAGCGATGTCCGCATCGGGCACGAGGAGCAGAAGCTCATCGGAGGCCTCGAACACGTCGTCGGCGCTCGGCGTGATCGGACGACCGTCGCGCAGGAGCGCGGCGAGGACCGAACGGGCCGGCAGCGCCAGGGAATGGACGCGCTTGCCCACAACCGGGGAATCCTCCGGCAGGATGAGCGCGTGCATCGACACGGCAGCCGTGTTGAAGGAGAACAGGCGCACCGGAACGCCCACCGACACCGCCTCCTCGACGAGGGAGGTCATAATGCGCGGCGTCGAGACGGACACATCCACACCCCACGCCTGATCGAATAGCCACTCGTTCTTCGGGTTGTTCAGGCGAGCAACCACGCGGGGGACCGCGAATTCGGTCTTGGCCAGCAGGGAGATGACCAGGTTTGCCTTGTCGTCGCCGGTCGCGGCGACCATCACGTCGGCCTCGTCCACGCCCGCGTCGCGCAGCGCGTCAGGCGAGCACGCGTCGGCGAGCACCCAGTCCGCGTCTGCCACGGACGAAATGCGCAGCTTCTCGGGCATGTTGTCGATGAGGGTGATGTCGTGTCCGTGAGCGAGCAGCTCCAGGGCGACGCTGCGGCCCACCGATCCGGCTCCAGCAATCACAATCTTCATGCTCACACCTCCGTCTTGGGCGGGTTAGCCAACTGGTCGCGCAGCTGCGCGGTCTCGGTCCCGTTGATCGCGAAGTACAGCTGATCGTGCTCCTGGACCACGAGGTCCGGCGACGCGGTGCGGATGGATCCCAAGCGCGACGTGAAGACGATGCGGCAGCCCGTGAGCTCCTCGACGACCTGGAAACTCAGGCCGTACCAGCTGGGGGAGGGCGTCGCATTGACGAGGCCGACCTCGCCGGTTGGGTGGGACCAGATGAGCGAGGCGTCCGGCGGGAGCATCCGGCGCAGCACGGACTCGGCGGTGCGCTGGACGGAGGCCACCGTGGGGATACCCAGGCGCTCGTACAGGTAGGCCCGCGTGGGGTCGTAGATGCGGGCCACCACGTGCTCAACGTGGAAAACCTCACGTGCGACGCGCGCGGCGATAATGTTCGAGTTATCACCCGACGAGACTGCCGCAAACGCGTACGCGTCCTTAATGTTCGCTTGACGCAGGCAGTCGCGGTCCATGCCCACGCCCGTCACACGACGACCGGAAAAGTCCGGGGAGAGGCGAGAGAAAGCCTTGGAATCCTGGTCAATAACCGCCACGGAATGACCTGCGGCGTCCAATGTCGATGCCAGGCGAGCGCCGACGCGCCCGCAACCCATGATCACAAAGTGCACGACTACCAAAGTACTCCGGTCCTCGCGTAATAGCCAAGTGTGTGCTTCGCCGCTGCCACTGTCAGGCTCAGTGGACTACGCTTAACATCCGTGATGAACTTGTTGGCCTACGCAAAGCGCGTGCTCATCGGGCGCCCGATGCGATCGGACGCGATGGGCCACCAGCTTCTCCCCAAACGAATCGCCCTGCCGATCTTCGCGTCGGACGCGCTGTCGTCCGTCGCCTACGCGCCGGACGAAGTCCTCCTCACCCTTGCGCTCGCCGGTTCGATGGCCGCGCTTCAGTCCGTGTGGGTGGGCGTCGTCGTCGCGATCGTGCTTGCGGTCGTGGTCGCGTCGTACCGTCAGACGGTGCACGCCTACCCGTCGGGCGGTGGCGATTACGAGGTCGTCACCACGAACCTGGGCCGTTCCTGGGGCCTGCTCGTGGCCTCGGCACTGCTGGTCGACTATATCCTGACGGTTGCCGTCTCGATCTCGTCGGGCGCCAGCTACATCACGACCGCCGTCCCGGCTCTCCTCGGCCATGAGGTGCCGATCGCGGTCGCGCTCGTCGTCATCCTGGCGACCCTGAACCTGCGCGGCACGCGCGAGGCCGGCGGAGCATTCGCCGTGCCCACGTATCTGTACATGGGGGCCATCGGCCTCATGGTCGTCGTCGGTTTCGCGAAGATGGCGACGGGACACCTCGGGGAGTCGCCCACGGCCGCCTACGACCTCGTGACTGCGCCCGGCCACGCGGACGGCCTGGCAGGGCTCGCGGGAGCCTTCCTGCTCATGCGCGCTTTCTCCTCGGGCTGCGCCGCACTCACCGGCGTTGAGGCCATCTCCAACGGCGTACCCATGTTCCGCCGCCCCAAGTCCCGCAACGCGGCGACCACGCTGGCGATGCTCGGTCTGATTGCCGCCTCAATGATGATCTCGATCCTCGTTCTGGCGCGCGCGACCGGCGTGAAGATCGTCGACGATGCCGCGACCCAGCTGACCTACCAGGGCGCGCCTGTCCCGGAGAACACGCCGATTGATCCGGCAATCTCGCAGATCGCCTCCGCGGTGTTCGGTCAGGGATCCATCCTCTTCATCCTCATCACCGTCGTCACCGGCTTCATCCTGGTGCTCGCGGGTAATACGGCGTTTAACGGCTTCCCGACGCTGGCATCCGTCCTGTCGCGCGATTCCTTCCTGCCCCACCAGATGGTGCGCCGCGGCGACCGCTTGTCGTACTCGAATGGCATCGTCGTCCTCACCCTCGCCGCAATCGCGCTGATCGTCGGCTTCCAAGCGCAGACGACGCGCCTCATCCAGCTCTATGTCGTCGGTGTCTTCATTTCCTTCACGCTCTCGCAGCTGGGCATGATCAAGCACTGGAACCGGCAGCTGCGCACGCGCCAGTCCGGTCAGGAACGCATGTCCGTCCTGCGCTCGCGTGCCGTCAACATCGTCGGCTTCATGATGACCGGCCTCGTGCTCATCATCGTCCTGGCCACGAAGTTCACGCACGGCGCGTGGATCACGCTGCTGATGATCGCGATCGCGTTTGGTATCCAGATTTCGATCCACCACCACTACGAGACGATCCGCTCGCAGCTGCGCGTGGACGACTGGAATGCGCGCCGCGCCCTGCCGACCCGCGTGCGTGCCCTCGTCCTTGTGTCCTCCCTGTCCCGTCCCGCCATGCGAGCGATCGCGGCGGCTCGCGCGTCCTCGCCGACGTCGATCGAGCTCGTCTCCGTCGTCGCCGACGACGAGGAAGAAAACAAGATCCTCCGCCAGTGGAAGGCCTCCGGTGTTCCCGTGCCGCTGACGCTCCTCTCCGCGCCCTACCGAGACATTGCCTCGGTCATCCTCCAGTACGTGCGCGGGCGCCGTCGCGCGATGCCCACCGAGATGCTCGTGGTCTACATGCCGCAATTCCTTGTCTCTCACTGGTGGGAGAACTTGGTGCACAACCAGTCGGCCCTGCGCCTACGAGCCGCGCTCCTCGGCGTTCCCGGCGTGGTCATCACCGTCGTCCCGTGGCAGCTCGGCGAGGACGACGTCGTGGAAGGCCGTCAGCGCGTCAATGACCCGTTCTCGCGCGTAGCCCCGTCGTCAGATGAATCGAAGTCCCGTACTGAGCAGCCCGGCGACGCTCGCAGCGATAGCACCTCCGAGGAGAACGCGTGAGCCACCGCCCGTCCCATCGTCGTCCCTCCCAGCGCCGCCGTCCTACGCCCGCGCAGCCCCGCGAGGGGATCGGCGAGATCCTCCAGCTGAGTGTCGGCGAGCCCGCACACGGTGGCGCGTGTGTCGCCCGCGACGAGAGCGGGCGCGTCGTCTTCGTGCGCCACGCGGCACCCGGAGAGATTGTCCGCGCGCGGGTAACCGCCGTCCAGAAGAAGCTCGCGTGGGCGGATGCCATTGAGGTCGTCGAGGCCTCGGCCGACCGCGTCGAGTCCGTCTGGCCTCAGGCCGGTCCGGGAGGCGTCGGTGGCGGCGAGCTCGCGCACCTGACGCCGGCCGCTCAGCGCGACTGGAAGTCCCGCGTGATTGCGGGGCAGCTGCGCCGCGTGGGCGGCGAGGCCTTGTCCGAGGCTGTGGAAGTCCTCGGTGGAGTGCGTGTCGCCCCTGCGCCGGGGGACGAGGACCCGGGCGATCCGCTGACCGGTCGTCGCTCGCGCATCGACGTCGTTATCGACGCGGATGGGCGCGCCGGCATGCATGAGTTCCGCGGACGCCGCATTATCGCGCTCGAGGACATGCCGCTGGCTGTGCCCGCGATCCGCGAGCTCGGATTGTTTGACGAGGGCACGCCGTGGCGTCGCCTGTGGAAGCCGGGTGACCGCGTGCGCGCGGTGGCCCCCTCCGGTGGCGATCCCGTCGTCCTGATTGGCGAGGACACGTACGCCGCCGACGGCGTGCGCATCGACGCCGACGTGTTGCGCTGGAACGTGCCCGTCGGCTCCGGCGTCGAGTCGTACTACGTGCGTCCCTCCGGTTTCTGGCAGACGCACGTGCGTGGCGCTGAGGTGCTCGCGAACGCCGTGCTGACTGCTGCGTTCGGCGCAGGCGAGGCCGGGGCTGGGCGTGCTGTCATGGAGCTGTACTCGGGTGCGGGGCTGTTCTCCGTGCCGCTCGCGCGCGCCGTCGGGGAGTCGGGGCGCGTCGTGACGCTTGAGGGTGACGAGGGTGCCGTGCGCGACGCCGGCGAAAACCTTGCGGCCTTCGACTGGGTGGACGCGTTCGCCGGAAACGTGGATCGCGAGGGGATCGTGGACCTGTCGGGCCAGCTCGGTGCTGTGCCGGACGTCGTCGTGGCGGACCCGCCGCGCGCCGGTGCGGGAGCCGAGGTGTGCGAGGCGATCGCCGCTACCGGTGCCCCTCGTGTCGTCCTGGTGTCCTGCGACCCGGCGGCGGGCGCGCGCGACCTGCGCGCCCTCACCGAGGCCGGATACGAGCTCGAATCGCTGCAGGCGTGGGACCTCTTCCCGCACACCCACCACGTGGAGATGGTCTCGGTCCTCAGCCGCTAACGGCTCCTCCTGCGCTCCTGCATGCGCGAGCCCCACGATGTCTGCGTGCGGGCCTCGATCGCGCGGCGCTGATCGCGGTACATGCGATCCACCAGGTCGCGCTCGGATACCCAGCCGACGACTCGTCGATCCTCATCCACCACGGGCAGAGACTGCAAGCCCGTGCGCCGCAGCGCCCCGAGAACCTCGGACGGGGGAGCGGAGGCTGCCACGGCCTCGTCGATGAGAGGCAAATCCGACAGGGGAGCGTCGAGCGAGCCATCCTCCTGCGTGAGCTCGGCCAGACGCAGCGACGACACGAGGCCGACGAAGCGGCGCTCCTCGTTCACGACGGGCAGCACCGTCTCCTTCGTGCGGCGCAGGGCGGCGATCGCCGATGCCGCGCTCGCCCGGCACGAGAGCGTCTCGGGAGCCTCCGTCATCCACTGGGAGGCCGCGCGAGTGCCGAGCAGCGTCCCCTCGACCGGGTCGTCGAGGACGTCGCCGCGCCGGCGCAGCTTCTCCGTGTAGATCGTCGCGCGGGTCAGGAAACGCGAGGCGCCCGTCGCGATCACGACCGCGAGCATCATTGGCAGGATCAGCGAGAACTGGCCGGTCATCTCCACGATGATGAGCACCGCCGTCATGGGGGCGCGCGCGGCACCCGCGAAGGCGGCTCCCATGCCCACTACGGCGAAGACACCGACGGGAGAATCCGACACGGGAGAGACGAGGCCTCCGAAGGCGGCGCCCGCCATCGCGCCAATGAACAGCGTGGGCGCGAAGACGCCGCCCGAACCGCCCATACCAATCGTGAATGACGTGAACACAGCGCGGCCCAGCATGAGGGCCAGCAGGAACGCGATCGAGTACTTCCCCGCGATCGCCTCCTCCTCAAGCGGATAGCCCGAGCCAAACATGTAGGGGAAAGCAACGAGAGCCGCGCCGAGGGCAAGGCCAAGTACACCGGGACGCGCCCACTCCGGCAGGTGGGTGCGTGCCCACAGCCAGTCGATCGCGTCCTCCGAGGCGTACAGGAGCTTCGAGAACCCGAGGCCGCACAGCCCCGCAACGAGGCCGAGGAGCGCCACCCACCAGATGTCCGACATTGATGCGAATGTCAGGTTGTCGGCGACGCGAATGACCATCTCGTCGCCCTGCAGGATGCGCGCGACCACCGACGAGGTGACGGCTGAGAGCACGACGAAGCCGAAGGTCTCGGCCGTGAACTCGACGAGGATCACCTCGAGGGCGAACACCGCGCCCGCGAGGGGAGCGTGGAACGTGGCAGCGATGCCGGCCGCCGACCCGCACGATGCCAACAGGACCACGCGGGAGACGGGCATACGCAGCCACGACGCGACAGTGGATCCCAGCGACGCGCCCACCTGCACGATCGGCCCCTCGCGTCCCGCGGACCCGCCCGAGCCGATTGTCAGGGCCGAGGCCAGGATCTTCACGATGGCGACGCGCCCCGGGATGCGCCCACCCTTACGGCGCACCGCGAGCATAACCTCGGGGATGCCGTGCCCCTTCGCCGAGGGTGCGAAACGCTGGATGAGCGGCCCATACATCAGGCCGGCGATCGCGGGGGAGAGAAGCAGGAAGAGCCACGGTGCCCATCCCCACACGCCGTGCGACTGGCCGATGTGGGTCGTGTACTCGTCGAAGCCCGTGGAAACCCACGTCCACGCGCGAATCGCCAGGTTAAAGACGACGGCTGCCGCGCCGACGACCGCGCCAACGAGTGCGGTGGCCACGCCGAGCAGGGAACGATGCGCAGCCACCGTATGGCCGAGGCGCAAGCGAGTCCCCGCAGCCGGTTCCTCTAGCTGCGGGGACTGACTCAGGGGTGTCACAGGTTTGCGATCTCCACGTGAATGGGGGCGTCGGTGGCGATGCCCCAGATGGTCCTGTAGAAGGCCAGCTCCGACTGCCACGCATCCTTGATGTTGATAGCCGAGCGGAAGCGGTGTCCCTCTCCCTGGTAGAGCTTGAGGGCGACCGCGTTGCCGTTGGCGCGCAGCGCCTCGTACATCTCCTGGGCCTGCGAGGCGGGAACGACCGGGTCGTCGGTGCCCTGCAGAAGCATGAGCGGCGCCTTAATATCACCGACACGGTTGACGGGCGAGCGCTGCGCCCACACCGGGTCGGAGGTGTCATCGGTGCCGAGCAGAATCGCGTCGTAGTGCGACTCGAACTTGTGGCTGGTTTCCTTCAGCTTCACGAGGTCAGCGATGCCCGAGAACGACGCGCCGGCGGTAAACACATCGGAGGATGCAAGCGCGTTGAGCACGGTGAAACCACCCGAAGAACGACCACGGATCGCGATTCGCTTCGGATCGACGCGGCCCAGATCAACAAGGTACTGGGCGCCGTCGACGCAGTCCTGAACGTCCATGACGCCCCAGTTGCCGTTGATGCGCTCACGGTAGGGACGGCCGAAGGACGTCGATCCGCGGAAGTTCACGTCCAGAACCGCAAAACCGCGGCTGGTCCAGTACTGGAAGGGAACCTGCAGGCCGGGGCGGGCTGCTTCAGTCGGTCCGCCGTGCACGTTGACGATGAGCGGGGGCAGTTCGCCCTCGGGGGCGGCGAACTCGGGGTTCACGGGCGCGTAGTAGAACCCGTGAGCCTCCTCGCCGTCCGAGGTCTTCCAGGTGAGCATCTCGGCCGTCGAGACGAGGGCGGTGGGCGCCTCGGCCTCGGACGAGGGACGCAGCACCTTGGTCTTGCCACGCGACACCTCGATGATCGCGGGAGTGTGCGTCGCGGAATCCGCGAGGAAGACGACGCGGCCATCCGCAGCGGCGACGTTACCGATCGGCCACCAGCCGGTCGCCCACTCCTCGGCCATGCCGTTGTCGATGCGCACGGTACCGATGTGCCAGACCTGGTCCTCGGCCCACGAGCACACGAGGTAGTCGTTGTCGTAGTTGTCGTAGGAGTGCAGGCCGAGCTGCCAGTGCGGGTGCGAGAACGCGTGAGGTCCCGGGTGCAGCGCGCGAGTGCGCAGACGCGAGGTCCACGCGTTCAGGTCCTCGCCTTCCTGCCACACGAAGCCCTGGGTGCGGTACAGGTTCGCCCAGCCAGAGGAGTCATCCACGTGGATGAGATCGCCGTCGAGCGTCCAGCGCGGCTCGTAGACGCATACGCCCGGGCGATCCACCAGGACGACCTCCTGATCGATGGTGCCCTCGAAGGTCAGGGAGGCGACGCGCAGCTGAGAGTACGTCCACGGCATGTTCGGGTGGTTCCACGTGATCCAGGCGATCTTCGTTCCGTCGGGGGAGACCGTCGGCGCCTGAGCGAAGTCGGTGCCCTCGAAGACCGTGATGATCGCGCTGTCGTCGCGGGCGGCGGAGCCATCGAGAGGGATCGCGACGATCTTGTTGACGGGCTCGCCCGGGGCGGAGTGGTCCTCGGCCACCGCGTACACGAGGTCACGCACGTCGGCGATCCAGAAGTCGCCGTAGCGAACCTTCGATAGGGTCGTCAGGGGACGCACGACGCGGCGTGGATCGGCCGTATCAAAGGCGTAGACGCGGCCGTCGGTCTGATCGGAGAACACGATGACGCCGTGGTGAACGGCGTATGCCTTGCCGCCGTACTCGTGCACGCGCGTGCCGACATCGGGCAGGCGGGAACCGTCGATGAGAGGCAGAACCTCGCCCGTTTCTCCCGTACCGCGACGGCGCAGCAGCGTCCCGCGTCCACCCTGGCGCGGATGTCCCTCCACCCAGTAGGTGTCGGGTCCGTCGACGCGAACCTGGGAGAGCGTGACCGAACGGGCAGTGAAAGAATCACCCGAAATGGGGGACTTCCACAGGCCGTGGGGTGCGACGGTGACGGACATAGTGCCTCCTTAAGCGGTACGGCGAGCCAACACCACCTATCTTAGTGCGCGCGCTTGTCGCCTGCGCGGGCCGAACGTGCCTGACATGCACTTTGATCTGTAGATGAGACGCTCGGGCAACTACACTGGTTCTTATGTCTGGAACACGAGAGTCACGCGACCTGCTGTCGCGCTGCAGCGCACCGCGGGAGCTGCGTCGCCTGGAACGCGAGCAGCTGGACGAATTGGCCGCGGAAATTCGCGCGTTCCTGATTGACAACGTATCGCGCACGGGCGGGCACCTGGGCCCGAACCTGGGCGTCGTCGAGCTGACGATCGGCCTGCACCGGGTGTTCCGCTCCCCGCAGGACACGATCATTTTTGACACTGGCCACCAGGCGTACGTGCATAAGCTCCTCACGGGACGTCAGGATTTCTCGTCGCTGCGTTGCCCGGGTGGCCTGTCTGGCTACCCGTCGCGCGGTGAGTCTGAGCACGACGTCGTAGAGTCCTCGCACGCGTCGGCATCGATCGCGTGGGTGGATGGTATCTCGCGTGAGAAGCATCGCCAGGGAGATCGCACCTGGACCGTGGGTGTCATCGGCGATGGCGCGCTGACGGGAGGTCTCGCCTGGGAGGCGCTGAACAACATCGCGACGGCGAAAAACCGCCGCATCATGATCATTGTCAACGACAACGGTCGTTCCTATGCGCCGACGATCGGCGGTCTTGCGGCTCACCTGGACGCGCTGCGCACTTCTGTCAGATACGAGAAGGCCCTGGCGTGGGGCAAACAGCACCTGCTGAGCCACGGTACGCCGGGACGCGCGGCCTACGACGCGCTGCATGGCCTGAAGTCGGGCATTAAGGACGCGCTGATGCCCCAGGTCATGTTCGAGGACCTGGGCCTGAAGTACATCGGCCCTGTGAACGGCCACGACATCGCGGCGGTTGAGACTGCTCTGCGCCGCGGTCGCTCCCTCGACGAGCCGGTCCTC
The DNA here is from genome assembly GCA_018375675.1 of Actinomyces sp. Lineage (GTDB taxonomy): Bacteria > Actinomycetota > Actinomycetes > Actinomycetales > Actinomycetaceae > Pauljensenia. The sequence goes on from JAHACW010000010.1 coordinate 21,617, forward strand.
GTCCACATGATCACCGAAAAGGGCCGCGGTTACACGCCGGCCGAGGAAGACATCGCTGATCGCTTCCACGCGGTTGGCCCGATTCATCCCGAGACCGGTCTCCCGGTGGCCCCCGAGCGCTTCGGGTGGACGGGTGTCTTCGCTGACGAGATCTGTGCTCAGGCGGCCAAACGTGATGACATCGTCGGCATTACGGCTGCGATGATGCGTCCCGTGGGACTTGGCCCCATGCACGAGGCATACCCGGGTCGTGTGATCGACGTCGGCATCGCCGAAGCCGAGGCCGTCGCCTCTGCCGCCGGCATGGCCTACCAGGGCGCACACCCCGTCGTGGCGCTCTACGCGACCTTCCTGAACCGCGGCTTTGACCAGCTTCTCATGGACGTCGCCCTCCACCGCGCGGGCGTCACTGTCGTGCTGGACCGCGCGGGTGTGACGGGCGCGGACGGCGCCTCGCATAACGGCGTCTGGGACATTGCGATGTGCTCGATGATCCCGGGCCTGCGTTTGGCGGCTCCCCGCGACGAGGAGACGCTGCGTGCGCGCCTTCGGGAGGCTCTCGACGTCGATGACGCTCCCACCGTCATCCGGTACCGCAAGGGGGCGCTGCCCGAGCCCATGCCGGCGCTGCGCAGCGTCGGGGGAGTGGACATTCTCTTCGACGAGGCAGTGGCTGATTCATCCGCTCGGGTGCTCATCGTGGGCACCGGCGCCTGTGCGCCCGATGCGATTGAGGCTGCGCGCCGCCTGGCTGCTGACGGAGTGAGCGTCACGGTCGCTGATCCGCAGTGGATGATCCCCATCTGTCCGGAGCTTGCGACGCTGGCCCATGACTACGACTGCGTCGTGAGTGTCGAGGATGGCATCGTTCAGGGCGGTTTCGGCTGGGCGCTGCGCGACGCGGTGGCAGAGGCGGGCGTGCCCGTGCGCTGCCTGGGCGTGCCGCAGGGATTCCCCGAGCATGGTGACCGCGCGGCCATGATCGCGCAGTTCGGCTTCGACGCCGACGGTATCGAACACGCGGCCCGCGGGCTCGTCGAGCGAGTCGCGAAACGTTAAAGCCTAGGAATTAGACGCCGAGAGCGTCGCAAATCGGGTCGAGCGTGAGATCGATCTGCCAGTCGCGCGCACCGCGATTGACCATACGTTCCTCGACCTCATCGCCCGACGGGCGTGACGGATCCAGGGGAGCCCACGCGAGGTAGCGCTGCACCTGGGGAGCGAGCACAACCTCGGGTGCCAGACCGAGACTCGACGCAACCGAAGCGACCGCGTGACGTACCGTTCCCAGTCGTGCGGCCGAGGCCTCGTCAATGCGATTCCAGTGGCGCGGTTCCGGGATTGAACCCGGCTGCACGGGCTTGCGTTTGGGAGGCAGCTCGTCCTCCGTCATGGCGGCCACACTGGCGAGGGCTCGCATCCACTCGTCCTCGTACTGGCGGGCGACGGGGGAGCGGAACTCGCTGATGCTCATGAGCGCGCGCTTGTTGCGCGGAGGATTCGAGGCCGCGCGCACGAGGGCGGCGTTACGGACGAGGCGGCCGGGGCTGAGGTCGATGCGCTGGGCGATCGATTCGCGTGTCTCCCATAGGGCCTTGAGGACCGCGAGGCCGCGGCGAGAACGGATCTTTCCCGCGCCGGGAACGGAACGCCAGCGATCCGGCTTCGGGCCGGGAGGAGTCACCGACAGAGCGTACGCGAACTCCTGCTGCGCCCACTCCCAACGACCCATCTCATCGAGCCGCTTCGAGAGGCGGTAGTAGAGCTCCGTCAACAGTTCAACGTCGAGGGCTGCGTAGCGCAGCCACTCCTTCGGCAGGGGACGCACCGACCAATCCGAGGCCTGGTGATCCTTGACGAGGCCCAGGCCGAGCACCTGCTCGGCGACTGCCGCCAGCCCGAAACGCTCCAGGCCAATGAGGCGCGCCGCGATCTCCGTGTCGAACAGGGCCGAGGGGCGCAGCCCAACCTGGCGCAGATTCGGCAGATCCTGCAAACAATCGTGCAACAGCCACACGTCCTCCACGCCCGGCTGCAGCACGGACAAGTCCGGCAGCGCGTGTGTGTCGATCAGGAAGGTCCCCACGTCCTCGCGGCGAATCTGCACGAGGTAAGGATCGGAGCCGTAGCGGAAGCCCTGAGCGCGCTCGACGTCCAGGGCGATGGGGGTTGAACCGGCGCTCAGTGCGCGAGCCGCAGCCTCAAGATCCTTCTGGGTATCAATGACGGCGGGGGTACCCCCACGCGGCTGCGCAATGAGCTCCGGATTATCCGTATCGCCCTGCGGCAAACCGCCGCCATTGTTGACCAGCACTCAGACTCCTTCGAGATGACGGGTAGGGACGATCCCTGCCGTCCGACGCATGACATCCGCCCAACCGGACAGATGCTCACCAAGATACTCACTGTTGGGCGTCCACGAGGCGCGCACATCGACGAACAGCGACGATCCTCGTAGTTCAAGCCCACCGAAGGCCTCGCTCATTTCGCGCGTCACCGTGCCCGTGATGTCATGGAATCCAGCTCCCGCAGTCTCCAGGCAATCGAGCATCCAGCCCCACACGCCCTCCGATAGCATCGGGTCGCCGATCATCTCGGCATCGACTTGCGCGCGCAGCTGACAGACGATTCGGAACGTACCGTTCCAGCCGATCTGCTCCACGGGGTCGTGCAGGATGACCATGCGACCAGTCGACAGGGGCTGTCCGGCCTCGTCCTCGTCCGTGGTTCGCATCGCGAGCGCCGCCGTAAAGGGCGCCAAACGACGAGGTGGGGGAACTTCCTCGAGGAGTATGTGCGCCAGGTGGTCCGCCTGTCGCAGGGACAGCAGAGCCCGCATAAACTCCTCGGGCACCGCGTTTTCATTCACAAATCAAATCGTACGGGTGTCCATACGCCTTTTGGTCCAGACGCGCCGCCAACCTTCATGTCGATAAATAGCGGGTACGCGTAGCTCATCACGGTCGATGTTGCTCCGGCGATTCTAGGCGGCGGGGGTTGCGCAGGATGAATGAGGTGCGCGGTCCGACGTGCACGATGTCGCCTGAGTGGTACTCGTCGCGATCATCGTCGCCTGCCGTGTCGACGACGGTGTGCCAGATATGCCCATACTTCGCGTCAGGGAGCGTGAAATCGACCGGCTCCGGAGCGGCGTTGAGCAGCAGTAGGAAATCATCGTCGAGGATGCGGCGACCGTTCGCGTCGGGCTCACGGATGGCATCGCCGTTGTAGAAGACCATCGTCGAGCGAGCCCACGGCTGGTTCCATTCCTCTTCCGTCATGTGCGTGCCCGCCGGGGTGAACCACTCGATCTCGCCGAGCTCGGACTCACCGCCGCGCTTCGCGGGACCCTCCAGGAAACGCCGGCGGCGCATCACCGGGTGATCGCGTCGCAGGTGAATGAGGTGGCGGGTGAAACGCAGGAGCTTGTAGTCGTGCTCATTCAAATCCCAGTTGATCCACGAGAGCTCGTTGTCCTGGCAGTACACGTTGTTGTTGCCCCGCTGGGTTCGGCCCAGCTCGTCGCCGTGGGCGATCATCGGCACGCCCTGCGAGAACATGAGGGTCGTCAGGAAGTTGCGCTGCTGGCGGTAGCGCAGTTCGATGATTTCCTCGTCATCCGTGTCGCCCTCGACGCCGCAGTTCCACGAACGGTTGTCGTTCGCGCCGTCCGCCCCGCCCTCGAGGTTCGCCTCGTTGTGCTTTTCGTTGTACGAGACGAGGTCGCGCAACGTGAAGCCATCGTGGGCGATGACGAAGTTGATGGACGCCATGGGCTTGCGACCGGTAGTGCCGTAGAGGTCGGAGGAGCCTGCCAGGCGGGAGGCGAAGTCAGGGAGTGAGGAGAACTCGCCGCGCCAGAAGTCGCGCACGGTGTCGCGATACCTGCCATTCCATTCGGACCACAGGGGAGGGAAACCGCCGACCTGGTAGCCGTCCGCACCCACGTCCCACGGCTCCGCGATGAGCTTGACCTGCGAGACCACGGGGTCCTGGTGGATGAGATCGAAGAATGCGGAGAGTCGGTCGACCTCGGCGAACTGGCGAGCCAGGGTGGAGGCAAGATCGAAGCGGAAGCCGTCCACGTGCATCTCCGTCACCCAGTAGCGCAGCGAGTCCATGATGAGCTGAAGGACCTGCGGAGAGCTCATGAGGAGGGAATTGCCCGTGCCTGTCGTGTCGAAGTAGTGTTGACGATCCCCGTCGACGAGGCGGTAGTAGGAGGGATTGTCGATGCCGCGGAATGACAGAGTCGGGCCCATGTGGTTGCCCTCTGCCGTGTGGTTGTAAACGACGTCGAGGATGACCTCGATGTTAGCCGCGTGTAGGGCCTTGACCATCGCCTTGAACTCGGAAACCTGTGCGCCGGGGTCCTTTGTAGCCGCGTAACCGTTGTGTGGGGCGAAGTAGCCGATCGTGTTGTAGCCCCAGTAGTTTGACAATCCCTTGGCCTGCAGCGTCGTATCGTTCGTGAACTGCTGGATCGGCATGAGTTCGACCGTGGTGATGCCGAGCTTCGTCAGGTGCTCGATAATCGCCGGGTGCGCCATGCCGGCGTAGGTGCCGCGCAGCTCCTCTGGGATTTCTGGGTGGCGCATCGTCATGCCCTTGATGTGGGCCTCGTAGATGATCGACTCGGAGTAGTCGTGGCCCGGGCTGCGGTCGCCCTCCCAGTCGAAGAAGGGGTTGACGACAACGGAGTGCATTGTCGCGTCGGCGGAATCGCCGCCCTTGAGCGTAAGGGGATCATCCACCTGATAAGAAAGGAGGTCGAGAGAATCTTTCAGCTGGCCCTCGATCGCCTTCGCGTAAGGGTCAAGGAGGAGCTTCGAAGGGTCGCAACGCAAACCGTTCTGGGGATCCCAGGGTCCGTCGATGCGGTAGCCGTAACGCTGGCCGGCGCGCACCTGTGGGACATAGACATGCCACACGTAGGCATCGACCTCCGTCATGGGGATGCGCATTTCGTTGAGGTCGTCGTCCAAGAGGCACAGCGTCACAGACGTTGCGACCGAGGAGTAGATCGCGAAGTTAGTTCCGGTTCCGTCAAAGGTGGCACCCAGGGGGTAGGCCTTGCCAGGTCGCGTTTCCATACCGACAAGCCTCGCACGAATGTGTATCGATTGGGCGATAATCCGCTCGAAAATGAGCGTGTGACTTGGATAACGGGGCTTTGGTTTTGCGTTCCGGCCAGATCTTCTGTTAAGGTTTTACCCGTTGCGAAGAACGGTTGACGTTCTGAGAAACGCGGATGTGGCTCAGTTGGTAGAGCATCACCTTGCCAAGGTGAGGGTCGCGGGTTCGAGTCCCGTCATCCGCTCGGGCGATTGGCGCAGCGGGAGCGCGCTTCCCTGACACGGAAGAGGTCACTGGTTCGATCCCAGTATCGCCCACGGTCATCCTGGTAACAGGATTGGCGGGCTATAGCCCGGCCGCACATGCGGTTCACGCGGATGTGGCTCAGTTGGTAGAGCATCACCTTGCCAAGGTGAGGGTCGCGGGTTCGAGTCCCGTCATCCGCTCTCAATCGGGAATCCACTCGATCCCATTGGGTGTGGTGGGTTGGCCGAGAGGCGAGGCAGCGGCCTGCAAAGCCGTATACACGGGTTCGAATCCCGTACCCACCTCGGGCGATTGGCGCAGGGGTAGCGCGCTTCCTTCACACGGAAGAGGTCACTGGTTCGATCCCAGTATCGCCCACCAGTAAGTCGGATCTTGTGGTCCGGCTTTTTTGTTTATGTAGCTCTCGTCGATTATCGGCGGGAGCTTTTCTGTTCGTATTCTGTTGGCGTCGGGTGTGTCACGTGACGCCGTGTCGTGCTTGTATATTGTGGGCCTGCGCGTTGTCACAGTGGATCTTGGGCGGGCGTGCAGTGTGGCGCGGACCCTTCGTTGTGAGAGCTCACTGTCTTCGAGATGTGCCAACAGGTGGCGGCGGGGTGGTCGACTGCTAGGCCTTGGGAGTGATGAGCAGATATTCGATCTGTGCTGGGCGTTGTTTCGCCCTTCAATTCGCTGACCGATTGGTGAGTTTGTCGGCGTTCTGGGTCGGTTGTTCGCTCATTGGACGACACGCCCGGGTAACAAATTTTGTCAGTTTATAAATTAGTCCTACAAATTGGCGGGGTTTGCTTTTGTCGCTCGTGTTAGTTGTGGTGCCTGAGGAACTAATCGCTCTGATTCTTGACCAAATTGCAGGTGATTGGCATAAACTGGTGCGGTATGCGGCGACGTCGTCGCACATCCCGTTGACAGGAGTTTTCTATGGTTGCCCTGAAGCGCCGTCACTTTGGTGTTCTTCTTGCGACTTTCGCATTGGTTCTGAGTTTCTTCGGCCTGGCGCAGTTTGTCGGCGCTCAGGCCCCTGCGTCTGCGGCTCCCCTGAGCTGCCCTGAGCCGACCACGAATGTGAGCAACAAGGTCACTTTGGATTGGGACAATGCTCAGCTCGTCGACCACACTGGCCGTGAGACCAAGGCTGTGGGTGACTGGTGGGACCTCGGCATCAAGCTGCCGTGGAAGACCGACGGCCGCGTGAAGGCCGGCGACTACTTCACCTACGACGCCTCGATCGTCAACACCGCGACGGGGGAGAGCGTCCTCCGTCCGAACGTTGCTCGTAAGTTCGAGGTCATCTCCAACAACGGCGTCGTCGTTGGCTGCGGCACCTGGGGTGCTGACGGTATGGTCACCGTCGTCTTCAATGAGAAGGTTGAGTCCGCTGCGCAGTGGTATGGCCATGTCTCCACCAACGGCCTGACCCACTACACCGGTCCCGGCGGTGAGAAGTACACGGTCAAGCTCGGCAAGAAGGTTGAGCGCCAGATCGACATGCTGCGTCGTACCCCCGGCGTCCCTCGCTACCAGAAGGACGGCTGGCTGAACCTCGCTGAGGATAAGGATGGCGACGAGAACAAGGCCATCATGTGGCGCGTTGTGTTCCCCGCAGGAGACAAGGCTGTGACTGGCGCGTCGATCGTCGACGAGGTCCCTGCGGGCTCCAACTGGAGCTTCAACTGCGACCTCGTTAATGAATACACGAAGAACCACACCTACCTGGTGACCGATCCGACGACCTCCGAAGGCCTCCGCCAGGACAACGACACCTCGAAGGGCGCCTTCGGTGCTGCCGCGCAGGTCGAGTGCTCCTCCTCCAAGGTGACCGTTACGCTCGCAGAGATTCCCGCGAACCAGTCCGCCATCGTTCTGCTGCCCGCCCGCATTGAGGGCGCGAAGCGTGCTGGCGATGTCGTGGGCGTCTTCTCCAACACCGTCAACTTCAACGTCGCTGGCGTGAAGGTCACTGAGCCCATTACGAAGACCCTCCACTACGGTGCGGCTGCCGACGCGTACGCCCACCAGACCTTCTCCGTGACCAAGAAGGTCGAGGGCGACCTGCCCGAGTCCGCCCAGGACCTCGAGTACCCGCTGACGATCACCCTGAAGAATGATGCCGATCCCTCGGTGAACAAGACCTTCGAGGCCTCCGTCAAGGCTGGCGAGACCTACACGTACCCCACGTCTCTCCCGCTGGGTACTGTCGTGACCGTTGCTGAGGGCGATCTGCCCGCCGGTGTCGGAATCACCTGGGTCGACGGCGAGAGTCGCGTGTTTGAGGCCGCTGACGGTGTGACCCTCTCCGCGGATAACCGTCAGGCCACCTTCACGCTGAGCGATGATCAGGTCTACTCGCTGACGCTGACCAACACGGTGGCGCCGGCCCCGACCCCGACGCCGACCCCGTCCGACACTCCCTCTATGCCCGCCCCGACCCCCTCGGCTACCCCTTCGCCCGCTCCTAAGCTGGCCAAGACCGGTACTGACGCGGCAGGCCTGGGTGTTCTGGCTGGAGTCGTCGCAATCGCGGGTCTGTCTCTGGTTGCAGCTAAGCGTCGCAGCCACTGATGACTATGAACCCCTGACGCGCATGAGTGCCTGAGGGCGCACAGTGGGTGGGATGAGCAATGCTCATCCCACCCACTTCTTTTCGTGTGCATTCTCGTAGGGGATCATTCGTGTGGTGGGAGGGATGTGGGGTGTGTGGACAAAAGTCCTGTCAAAAGATGAGTGGGTGAAACGCCTGCTGTCGATGCCGTACAGGGGAGTGGTGGACCATGTTGTGGTAACCAATCGGGTGCGGTTACTCGCGAGGCCTATTGTGGCTTGTTGGAGCCATTTGATGGCGCGGTGCCATGGTGGGGCGCGCGCGGAGCGACGGCGGGTGGTTCATGCTTAGGCAAGCTTGAGATGGGCGACGAAGCATAGAAATGTGATGAACGGCATTCTTTTATAAAATCCGCATTTTTGCTGGTCAAGTACGTTTGACCTGCTGTGCAGGAAATTTAATTGGATCAATTACAGACTCGTTTACAACTCAGTGTATATGCAGGTTGAGGCTGTTTGACAACGAAATTTTATTTGAATAGTTTTTTGCTAATTCTCTGATGGCTGGCCTTTTTGCTCCGTTACTCTATAATTATGTGCTTGAGGCGATACCGTCTCATGCCCATCGACAGGAGTATTTTATGGTTGCGTTGAAGAGCAGTCGGCTTAGCGCACTTCTTGTAGCTTTCGCTCTGGTATTGAGCTTCTTTGGTGCTTTGCAGCTGTTGACGACCCGCACGGCGTCGGCCACGGCGCTTGCGTGTCCCGCACCCACGACGAACGTCAACAACAAGGTTGACCTCGACTGGGATAATCTGCAGCTGGTCAATCCCCAGGGTGCAGAAGCGAAGACAATCGCGAACCTGTGGGATGTTGGCGTGAAGCTGCCGTGGAAGACCAATGGCGCCGTCAAGGCTGGCGACTTCTTCACCTACGACGCGACCGTCGCCGAGGCAAAGACGGGTCAGCCGATCCTGCGCCCCACCGCCGAGCGTACCTTCGACGTCCGTTCCGCGACCGGTGTTGTCGTCGGCTGTGGCACGTGGGGGACCGACGGTATCGTGACCGTCGTCTTTAACGAGAACGCCAACGCGGCCGCCGAGTGGGCGGGTACCGTGACGACGAGCGCCACGATTCAGTACACTGGCCCCGCCAACGAGAACTTCGAGGTGCAGATCGGTAATAAGGTGGTCTCGCGCAAGGTCAACATGGTCGTGCGCCCCACCGGTGAAGCCCGTACCGTCAAGGAAGGCTGGATCGGCCTGAGTGACAGCGAGGATGGCGATGAGAACAAGGCCATCATGTGGCGAGTGATCCTGCCCGCCGGCGATTCCGCAGTGTCCGGAGCGTCGATTGTTGACGAGGTTCCCGCCGGTGAAAACTGGAGCTACGACTGCGATACGGTGAACGACTACGTCAAGACGCACACCTTCGTTGTGGTCGATCCGACCACGCCCGAGGGCAAGCGCCTGAGCAAGGACACCTCGAAGGGTGCCTTCGGTGCTGGTTCGACGGTCGAGTGCACGCCCCAGAAGCTGACCGTGACCTTCCCCGAGATCCCCGCGAACCAGTCGGCGATCGTCGAGTTCCCGACTCGCGTTGAGGGGGCCAAGCGCGCCTCCGACATCGTCGGAAAGTTCTCCAACACCGTGAAGTTCAACGTGCCCGGCAAGAAGGTTTCGCCCGTCACGAAGGTGGTGCGTTTTGGTGCGGTTGCGGATGCTTTCGCGCACCAGTCGTTCTCGGTGACCAAGAAGGTCGATGGCGAGCTCCCTGACAACGCGAAGGACCTCGAGTACACCCTCAACATTACGCTGAAGAACGACGCCGATCCGTCGGTCAATAAGACCTACAAGGCGACCGTCAAGGCCGGTAAGAGCTACAGCTACCCGGGCGCCCTCCCGCTGGGCACCGAGGTGACCGTCTCCGAGGGCGACCTCCCTGCAGCCGATGGCGTGACCTGGAACGAGGCCGAGAGCCGCGTGTTCGATACCGCGCAGGGCGTCACCCTCAAGGCCAACAACCGCGAGGCGACCTTCAAGCTCAGCGAGGATCATCTCTTTGCACTGAACCTGAACAACAAGCTGGTCCCTACGCCTAAGCCCACCCCGACGCCGACCCCGACGCCGACGCCGACCCCGACGCCGACGCCGGAACCCACTCCGACCCCGACGCCGACCCCGACGCCGACCCCGACGCCGACGCCGACCCCGACCCCGACGCCGACGCCCACGCCGACGCCGACCCCGACGCCCACGCCGACGCCGACCCCGACGCCCACGCCGACGCCGACCCCGACGCCGACCCCGACGCCGACGCCGACCCCGACGCCCACGCCGACGCCGACCCCGGAACCCACTCCGACCCCCTCGGAGTCTCCGAAGCCCACCCCCACGCCTTCGGAGTCCCCGACGCCGGAGCCGACCCCGACGCCTTCGACGCCTCCGGCTCCGCGCCTGGCGAAGACCGGTGCTGATGCTGTGAACGTCGGCGTCCTGGCCGGAATCGTGGCCCTTGCGGGTGGATCGCTCGTCGCGGTCAAGCGTCGTCAGCGCTGACCCCGATGAAGGTTGTTCTCGCGGCTCCGAACCGGTGACGCGAATGCACGCATCATGCGGAACACGCGGGTGGGAAGACATGGTCTTCCCACCCGCGTGTTCTACGTGCGTGAAGCAGTTGTGCTGAGACAGGAAACCACTCATCGCGCAAAACGAACGACGGTCATTTGCCGATGGTCGGGGTGCTGCTCACAGAGCGCAGCGTCGGCTTGCCTTGAACCCGACGTTGCCTTGGTCAGCTCCTCGTCGCTCTAGCCGGCGAGGAGGTACACACGAGCCTCCCACGGCTCCATCGGTGTGGTAACAGTGGGTTCGTTACCCAGGTGGTTGCCAGCCCTATCGGTCTTCGTCTGTGACGCCTCCGTGTTGCCCAAGTAGAGGTGCCACGGTAACGAAGCCACGGCCTCGTCTGCTGGAGAGAACAGGGGAGCGTGGCGCTGCCCGGACAGATTGACCATCACGAGGACGTCCGAACCTGGGGTGCTGCGCCGATAGACGAAGAGGGCGGGCACTGACGTGTCTATCCGTGTGAACGTTCCATCGCTCAGCGCGGGAATGACGTGGCGAGCATGGATGAGCGCGCGGTAGTACGTCAGAATGGAATGGGGATCATCTGCTTGAGCTGCGACGTTGATGTGCTCGGCGGAAGCGGGCACGTCAATCCACGGGACTGCCTCAGAGAAGCCGGCAGCGGGGGAGGAATCCCACTGCATCGGGGTCCGGCCGTTGTCTCGTGACATCGCGGCGAGTCCCTCGGGGACCTTATCGATCCCCAGGCGCTCCATGTACGACACGGATTCGACATCGCGGAAATCTGCTACGGTCGAGAATTCCCCGCCAAGCATGCCGATCTCCTGGCCCTGATAGATGAAGGGGGTGCCGCGCTGGAGGAAATACGCGGTCGCCAGGGCGGTTGCTGATTCGTACCAGTAGTGTGATGGATCCCCGAAACGGGATACCGAGCGTGGCTGGTCGTGGTTCTCCAGGTACAGCGCGTTCCATCCGCGCGTCCCGAGCGTGTCCTGCCAGCGAGTGAGAACATCCGCCAGCTCCCCGGGTGCCAGGTGGCGGGGTGAGAACTTGCCGTTGGCAAGGCCGAGATTGACGTGCTCGAACTGGATGAGCATGTTGAACTCGCGGCGCTCGGGATCGCAAAACAGCAGTGCCGTCTCGGGCGACGCGTTGGAGGCCTCGCCGACCGTAAATGACCCCGGATGGTGGGCGAACGTCCGTTCGTTCATCTCCTGCAGGAATTCGTGGAGACGAGGCCCATCGGCGAAGCATTCGTGGCCGACCCCGAACGGCGGGCGGGGTGGGCCGCCATCGGGCAAGCCCGGCAGCTTCGAAATGACGTCAATCGCGTCAACCCGGAAGCCGTCGACGCCCCGGTCGAGCCACCAGTTCATCATGTCGTAGACGGCGTCACGAACCTGCGGATTCTCCCAGTTTAAATCGGGCTGCTCGCGTGCGAAAAGGTGGAGGTAGTACTGGCCCGTGGACGCGTCGTACTCCCACGCCGGCCCGCCGAAAAACGACTCCCAGTTCGTCGGTTCAGCACCGGGTGCGCCAGGGGCGAAGCCAGGGCGTGGATCCCGCCAGTAGCACCAATCTCGACGCTCCGAGTCGACGCTCGACGCCGACTCAACGAACCAGGGGTGCTCGATTGACGTGTGGTTGACGACGAGGTCCATGACGATGCGCATGCCCAGGTCGTGGGCACGCGCGACGAGGGCATCAAACGCGTCGAGATCGCCGAACAGCGGATCAATGTCTTGGTAGTCCGAGATGTCGTAGCCGTTATCCGCCTGAGGGGAGCGGTAAATCGGCGAAATCCAGATGATATCGACCCCGAGCTCGGCGAGGTAGTCGAGGCGGCGGATAATCCCCGCAAGGTCTCCAAGTCCATCCCCGTTCGTATCCTGGAACGAACGGGGATAGACCTGGTACAGCACAGCGTTCTTCCACCAGGGCTGCGCTACGTAGAGCTCGTCAGGAAGCAGCTCGGGGTGGATGATCATTGCGCGTGGAGGTTGTACGGCTTAGTAGGCGTCGATAGAAGCCCACGCCTCGTACAGGCCTTTGTCCTGGTGGTAGACGACTGTGCACGAGAAGTTGAAGGTGCCGCTCTTGCCCGTGAGAAGAGTGCCGTTGAACTGGCCCTTCGATAGGTACTGAGGACGTCCGCTCGAATCCACGCCGTCGCGCTGGACCGTCCAGTTCTCCAGCTTGCCCTGCTCGACAGTCTGCGACAGTGCGGACTTGCATTCAGACTTCACACCGTATTCCTCATCGGCGCTGACGCTCCCGGAAGAACCCGTACCCTGAGTCGGTGTAGGGCTGGGGTTTGCGCCGACGGGCGGGGCGGACTGGGTCGGTGCAGGGGCGGGAGCCACGGGTGCCGACGGGCTGGGGGCCGCGGAAGGAACGGACGTGGGGGCTGCGCTGCTCGAAGCGCTCGGCGAGGCCGATGCCTCGTTGTTGGAGGAATCGTCCTTGGTCAGCGCCCAGATCGCAACGCCAGCGACCAGGATCACGACCACGACGGCCGCGATGATGCCGATGATCAGCCCGGTCTTCGACTTCTGCTCCGGCTGCCCACCGTACGGGGCGCCCGGAAACTGGCCCTGGGGGTAGTATCCCTGCTGAGGCTGCTGGGCGTAACCCTGCTGCTGATATCCGCCTGCCACGGGCATCTGCTGGGTGTATTGCTGCCCGGCCGGATACTGACCGTTACCACCAGCCGGCTGCTGGCTGGGATTGTAGGGGTTCGACATGGGGACTCCCGTTTGTGACTAGATAGGGTGAGCGGGTTTCGTAGGTGAAGGCAATGTGCCGCGTATGGTGGGTTGTAAACGTGACGGTCTAGGCGTTTTTATATGTGAGAAAAGTATCGAACGAGTTAAAGCTCTTCAAGTAGTAGCCCTTGCATTCGAACGACCAGCGCCCGGTCTTGTTGGTCGTCGTATCCGTTCCGGTGACGATGCCGGTGTAGACGTGCTTCTCTCCGTTGGGGGTTACCTCGGGCTGTGCGTAGTTCTCGTTCGAAACACTGGCGTTCGACCACTTGCTATTGATCTGTTCCTTGCACGAGGCGAGAACTCGTTCCTTCATGTCGCCCTGCCCGCCGTTCCCATTCCCCGGCGCTGCCCCCTGCGAGGGGTTGGTACCCGCGGGGGGCTGCGAGGGGTTGGTACCCACGGGCGGCTGCGAGGGGTTGGTGCCCGCGGGGGGCTGCATCGGGTTGGTGCCCGGCGCAGGGGCAGAGGCCTGAGAGGGAACCCCCGGCGTGGTGGGCGAGTTAGCGTCGGAGTCAGAGTCGTCCTTGTTCAGCGCCCAGATTGCGACGCCGGCAATGATTGCAACGACAAGGATGGCTGCGATGATGCCAACAATGAGGCCCGTCTTCTTCTTCTCCGGTGCTCCGCCGTAGGGGGTGCCCTGGAACTGACCCTGCGGGTAGAAGCCCTGCTGAGGTTGCTGCCCGAAGCCCTGAGGCTGACCGTAGCCGCCAACGCCGGGTTGCTGGCCGTAACCACCACCGAACTGCTGCCCGGTCGGGTACTGGCCGTTGCCAGACATCGGCTGCTGGTTGGGGTTGAAGGGTGTGGACATAGGGGCTCCCTCGGTCTATCGGAAACTGTCAGTGCGTGTGCGCTGCAGCGGAGCTATCGTGCTCGACGAGGTGACAGTGCTGTGGTTCAGTTATCTTCGGGGATAACGAAAGCGGTGAAACTCTTCGAGCTGCCGAGGTAGAAGACAGAGCAGGTGAAACGAGTGTTGACGTTCTTCTTCGTGATCTTGTCCGTACCGGTGACTGTACCGGTGTAATCCCACCACTGGGTATCACCGTAGGTATCCTGCAGCTCGAGCTTTGCACCAGAGACGCTTGCATTCGCGTAATCTTGGTCGATTTCCTTGTTGCACTCGGCGATGGCCTGCTGTTCCAAATCGGAGTTAGAGCCGCCACCAGGGGCTGTACCCTGTGAGGGCTTCGTGCCCACGGGCGGCTGCGAGGGGTTGGTACCCACCGGGGGCTGCGAGGGGTTGGTACCTACGGGCGGCTGCGAGGGGTTCGCACCTGCGGAAGGTGCTGCGGCGCTCGGGGCGCTCTGGGCAGCATCAGTGTCGGAAGAGTCGTCGCCGGACATGAACCACCAGATGGCGACGCCGGCGGCAATGAGCGCAACCACGACGGCTGCGACGATCCCGATGATGAGGCCCGTCTTTTTCTTTGCCGGCTGCCCGCCGCCCGGGGCGCCCTGGAACTGGCCCTGAGGGTAGTAGCCCTGCTGCGCCTGCTGACCGTATCCCTGAGACTGGCCGTAGCCCTGAGACTGGCCGTAGCCCTGAGACTGGCCGTAGCCGCTCGCCACAGGCATCTGCTGGGTGGGCTGCTGCCCGTAGCCGCCCATGGCGGGCATCTGCTGGGTGGGCTGCTGCCCAAAGTCACCCTGCGGGTATCCGCCCTGCTGGGGGTACCCACCCTGCTGGGGCTGGAAGGGCTGCTGATTCTCGGGAGAATAGGGCGTGCTCATAATGTACTTCCGTGTTGGTGAGAGAGGTCTCAGGGAACGTTCTGTATCCTACCAGGCGCTAGGCTTGTGGCATGACGATCGACTATCTGACTCAGACGCGACCGCTGATGCCCCGCGAAGACATCCTGCCCGTCATTATCGGAGGCGACTTCGGAGTGTACGGAATTGGGCGTTGTTTCAACGAAGCGTTCGGTTGTCGGTGCATCTGTGTGGGATCGCAGCCGACCGAGTCGATCACACGTTCACACTTTTTTGATGTCCGCCACGTGGGCGCTCATGCCAGTGACGCACAGCTCCTGGACATCCTCATGACCATTGCTGGTGAGCATCCGGATAAGAAGCTGATCCTGATGGCCAACCACGACATCTTCTCGGCGTTCGTTGCTCGGAACATGGAGACGCTCTCGCGCCACTACGCGCTGCCGTTCCCCACCGAGGAAGTCATGGATCGACTCACCGACAAGGCGGAGTTTGCTCGTGCGTGCGAGCGTGCAGGCATTGCCACGCCGGGTACTGTCGAGGTCGATTTCTCCGGCGTGGAGGACGAGGCCTGGGCTGCTCCTGAGATTCCCTTCAGTTTCCCGGTTGTTGCTAAGTCCGCGAAGGGCGAGCCCTACGACGTGCTCGAGTTCGAGGGCAAGCGCAAGATCTGGTTCATCGACACGGCCGAGGAACTCACTCAACTGTGGGGGACCCTGAAGGCCGCGGGCTTCCGCGATACCTTCCTGGTGCAGGAGTTGATTCCCGGCGATAACACTGCGATGCGCTCGATCACGGCGTACGTGGACTCGCGCGGAGAGGTGACCCTGATCGGGTCGGCGCGCGTCCTCCTCGAAGACCACGCGCCCACGATGATCGGCAACCCCGTCGCCATGATCACCGAGGACTTCCCGGCGCTGTGGCGCGACGCCTGCGCCCTCCTGACCGAGAACGGCTACCGCGGTTTCGCAAACTTCGACGTGAAGATCGATCCCCGGGACGGGCGAGCCCTCTTCTTTGAGGTGAACCCGCGCATCGGCCGCAACAACTGGTACATGGCCGCCGCCGGTGCGAACCCGATGATCCCGATGGTCGAGGACCTTATCGACGGCAAGGCCTGCGAGCAGACCCAGGCGACTGACGAGATTCTCTACACCCTCGTCCCGGACTCCCTTCTGCTGCACTACATCACTGATGAGTCTCTGCGCGCGCGTGTCAAGCGCATCATCCGTGAAGGCCGGCGATTCGATCTGCTCCTCAATCCGACGGAGAAGGATCTGCGACGTAACCTCACCGTCTGGCTCCAAAAGCAGAACCACCGACGTAAGTTCGCGCGCTACTATCCGGAACCTACTGAGACGTCCTACTGACGTCACGCCCCTTCCCTGCCCGGCTCCGGCCTCGTCGGTGGGGGAGGGGGCCCTGATAGACTGACCCCTACGCGACCGATAATTCCGACTAACGAGGACACCATGACGACAACCGCACTCGTGCCCATTTCTCAGGAAGACAAGATCGCCGCGGTCTCTGGCTTCCAGGACCGCTCCCTGCCCATCGAACAGACGTGCGTGTGGGAGGCGTTCGAGGAATCCCAGGGCCACGGAGTGTGGGGACGCTACGCCTGGTGCGAGGACGATTCCAAGATCGCCTTCATTACCCTCTACAAGTACTCGGTGCGCGGCGTCCACTACCTGTGGGCGAAGTGGGGACCCGCGTGGGTAAAGGAAGCCTCCCCGGAGCGCGAAGCCGCTCTGCGAGCGGACCTCGTGCGCGAGATTAAGGCGAAGGACAAGACCGTCGCCTTCGTGCGCCTGCACGCCATCTACCAGCACCCCGACCTGTGCATGCCGCTGCAGACGATCTCCTACGATCGCACCGTCGTCATTGACACCTCCGGCAAGACCGAAGACGCGATCCTCGCCGCCATGCCCAAGGCCGGCAAGCGCTCGATCCGCTCCGGCCTGAAGAAGGGAAAGGCCGAGGGCGTCACCTTCCATGAGGACACCGCCAACGCCGAGGCTGTCATCGACGAGTACTACGCCGTCATGGAGGAGACCGCCAAGCGTGACGGCTTCCGTCCCCACCCCAAGGAGTACTACCTCAGCCTGCTCAAGACTCTGGGCCCGCAGCACGCTCGCATCTTCTCGATGCGCGACGCCGACGGCAACATCCTGTGCTGGGACTTCTGCCTCGTCGAGGGAATCCGCGCGCAGGCCGAATACGGCGCCTCCACCGAGGCCGGTCGTCGCCTGCGCCAGCCCCCGGTCCTGGACTTCCTGGCTGCTGAATTCCTGGCCCGCGACGGTGTGCGCGAATTCGACCTCATGGGTGCGCACTCGCCGCGTTGCCCCGATCTGTACAGCGTCGGCAAGTACAAGAGTGCCTTCGCCTCGCACTTCACAGACGTGCCCGGCGGCTGGGACATGCCCATCAAGAAGGCCACCTACCGCGCCCTGACCGCCGCGAAGGCCGTGAAGGACTGGCGCGCCCGCTCCTGAAGCGGACCCGCCACGGGGCTAGAATTCAATTCGCAACACAATCTCGCGTATCTAACAAAACTAGGAGACACAGTGCCCGATATCTCGCTCGTCATTGACGGACACGAACAGACCGTACCGGCGGGGACCACGGGCACGACGTGGTTCGAGAAGTCGCGCGATGTCGTCGCCATCAAGGTTGACGGCACGCCGCGCGACCTCGAGACGCCTTTTGAAGAGGGAACAACCGTCGAGGCCATCACCTTGGCCAGCGAGGACGGCCTGAACATCCTGCGCCACAGCGCCACGCACGTGCTCGCGCAGGCCGTCCAGGATGTGTTCCCCGACGTGAACCTCGGCATCGGCCCCTTCATCACCGACGGTTTCTACTACGACTTCGGCAACATCGACGCGGTGACCCCCGAGCTGCTGCGCGACCTCGAGAAGCGCATGAAGCGCATCATCAAGGAAGGCCAGCGCTTCGTGCGCCGCGAGATCTCCGAGGACGAGGCTGTGATTGAGCTGGCTGATCAGCCTTACAAGCTCGAGCTCGTCACCACGAAGGGCAAGGGCGCCGAGGGCGCGTCCGTCGAAGTCGGCGGCGCGACGCTCACCATGTACGACAACGTGCGCCGCGACGGCTCGGTGGCCTGGAAGGACCTGTGCCGCGGCCCGCACCTGCCCTCTACCAAGCTCATCGGCAACGGCTTCGCGCTGACCAAGGCGTCGGCCGCCTACTGGAAGGGCGACCAGTCCAACGATCAGCTCCAGCGCATCTACGGCACCGCCTGGGCCTCCAAGGAAGACCTCGTCGCCTACCAGGAGCGCATCAAGGAGGCCGAGCGCCGCGACCACCGTCGCCTCGGCGCCGAGCTGGACCTGTACTCCTTCCCCGAGGAGATCGGCCCCGGCCTCGTTGTCTTCCATCCCAAGGGTGGCATCCTGCGCCACGAGATCGAGTCCTACGTGACCGACCGACACAAGTTGGCCGGCTTCGACTTCGTGCACACCCCCGAGATCTCCAAGGGTGGACTCTTCCACACGTCGGGTCACCTGCCCTACTACGCGGACACGATGTTCCCGCCCATGCTCGTCGATGAAGAGCGCGACGAGGACGGCAACGTCACCAAGGCAGGCCAGGAGTACTACCTCAAGGCCATGAACTGCCCGATGCATAACCTGATCTTCCGCTCGCGCGGCCGCTCCTACCGCGAGCTGCCGCTGCGCTTCTACGAGCTGGGCCACGACTACCGCTACGAGAAGAGCGGCGTCGTCCACGGCCTGACCCGCATGCGCGGCTTCACGCAGGACGACTCGCACACCTACTGCACGCCTGAGCAGGCCTCGGAAGAGATCCGCACGCAGATCGAGTTCTTCCTGTCGATTCTCTCGGCTTTCGGCCTCAAGGACTTCTACCTCGAACTGTCCACGCGTGACGAGGACGGCAAGAAGAAGGACAAGTTCATCGGTTCTGACGAGGACTGGGCGGCCGCAACGAAGGCCCTCGAGGACGCCTGCGCGGCGACCGGCCTCGACCTCGTTCCGGATCCGGGCGGCGCCGCCTTCTACGGCCCCAAGGTCTCCGTGCAGGTCAAGGACGCGATCGGTCGCACCTGGCAGATGTCGACGATCCAGTACGACTTCAACCAGCCTGACCGCTTCGACCTGGAGTACACGGCAGCCGACGGTAGCCGTCAGCGCCCCGTCATGATCCACTCCGCCAAGCTGGGCTCCGTTGAGCGCTTCATCGGTGTGCTCACCGAGCACTACGCAGGTGCGTTCCCGGCGTGGCTCTCGCCTGTCCAGGTCCGACTCATTCCCGTCGCCGAGGCTTTCGACGGCTACGTCAAGGACGTTGCCGCCAAGCTGCGCGAGCGCGGCGTGCGCGTCGAGACCGACCTGTCGGACGACCGCTTCGGCAAGAAGATTCGCAACGCCTCCAAGGACAAGATCCCCTTTACGCTCATCGCCGGTGGTGAGGACGTCGAGGCCGGAGCGGTGTCCTTCCGTCTGCGTGACGGCTCGCAGCACAACGGCGTCGCCGTTGATCGCGCGGTCGAGCTGATCGTGTCGCACATCGCGCAGCGCAACAACGCCGACCAGATCGACGGCCTCGACGAGGCGTGAGCGACATGATCGACGTAGGTGCCGACTCGATCGGTACCCCGAACGGCCCGTTGCCGACCGAGGACGCCCGCTCGCTGGCGGGCGTCCCGGACGGCTTCGGTCGTTTCTGGACCCCCTACCGCATGGCCTATATCCGCGGCGAAGGTAAGCCCGCCGATGCCTCGGACGTTGGGTGCCCGTTCTGCACGGCGCCCGGTAAGGACGACCAGACGGGACTGATCGTCTACCGCGGCGACACCTGCTTCGTGCTCATGAACCTGTTCCCCTATAACTCGGGGCACCTGCTCGTGTGCCCGTATCGTCACGTCTCCGACTACACGGAGCTCACTGACGAGGAACGCGTAGAGCTGGGCAACCTGACGGCGACCGCCATGCGCGTCACCCGCGAGGTCGCCTCTCCCGCGGGTTTCAACCTGGGTATGAACCAGGGTGAGGTGGCCGGCGCCGGTATTGCCGCTCACCTGCACCAGCACGTCGTTCCACGCTGGCTGGGGGACGCGAACTTCCTGCCGATTGTTGCGCAGACGAAGGCCGTTCCTGAGCTCCTGGAGGACGCTCGCGCGCGGCTGGCCGCCGCCTGGCCGAAGGAGGACTAATGCTCGGAAACCACGGACGTTCTATTACGAAGGCAATCTTTACGCCTCTCGCTCGGGTTCTCGCACGCGCCGGTGTCACTCCCAATATGGTGACGGTCGCGGGTACCGTCGCGACGGTCGCGATCGCGGTCATCTGCATTCCCCAGGGATGGATCTGGCAGGGTGGTATCGCCCTGGCCGTCGTGATGTTCGGCGACTCCGTGGACGGTACGCTCGCGCGGATGACGACGGGCGGCACGCGTTTTGGAGCATTCCTCGATTCGACGCTTGACCGTCTGGGCGACGGAGCCGTCTTTGGCTCCCTCACCGCCTACGCGGTCTTCCAGATGGACGACTCGTTCGTGCGCACCTGGGCGATCATTGCCGGCATCTGCTCGATTGTCGGTGCGGCCGCCGTTCCCTACGCGCGCGCCCGCGCGGAATCCGTCGGCGTTGTGGCCAAGCTGGGTATCGCTGAGCGCACCGACCGACTCATCATCGGCATGGGTACGGCGATCCTCATGAGCCTCGGTCTGCCCGAGTGGGTGTTTGCGGCTGGCCTGACCTGGGTGGCGTTCGCATCCTTCGTGACCGTCTGCCAGCGTATCTGGTTTACCGCCCGTCACATCGACGAGGGAACGCCGTGAGTTTTTCGCCCCTGTCGCTCGCTTTCGCCGTTGCTCCTCGCCTCCCGCTGCGCGTCGTCATGCGCATGGCGGACACTGGCGCCTCGATTGCGGCCAGGCGCGGGGGTGCCATGATTGATCGGCTGCGCGCCAACATGGCGCGTTTGACCGGAACGGAGCCGTCCGCCCACGAGGTGCGCGATGCGGTTCGGTCGCACATCCGCAACTACGCCGAGCAGCTAATGCTCGGGTCGCGTCGCGGTGCGCCGTTGCTCGAGGGAGTCTCCTTCGAGGGGTTCGAGGCCTTGGTCGCGGCCAGCGAAGATGGCCCGGTAGTCCTCGCCCTCGGACATTCCGGCAGCTGGGATCGCGCCGGCGCGTGGGTGTGTGCACACGGCCGGGGCATCGTGACTGTCGCGGAGAAGGTGGAGCCTCCCGCGCTGTTTGAGCGTTTCGTGTCGTTGCGCGAAGGCCTCGGCATGGAGATCATCGGCGTCGCGAAGGGCGAGTCGGTCTTTTCCACCCTCATCGAGCGCGTGCGCGGCCGCAGCGTCATCGTCCCGCTTCTTGCAGACCGGGATATTTCGGGTTCGGGCATCGAGGTCGACCTCGGTACGCGGCGTGCACTCGTCGCCGCGGGTCCGGCTGCGCTCGCGACCAAGCTGGAGCGTCCGCTCTTCGCCGCCTGCATCACCTACGAGAACGAGACTCCGACCGGGGCCGATGTACGCGTGCGATGCGTTGGCCCTATCGAAGCCGGTGAGCGCGAGCGGCCGGGCATGAACCGCGTCGAGGCCCTCACGCAGGCATGGGTGGATGAGTTTGCCTCCATGATGGCGTCGAAGGCCCAGGACTGGCACATGATGCAGCGCGTGTATGTGGAGGATCTTGACCCCGAGCGCCTGGCGCGCGCGAGGGCCGAGCACGAGAGGAAGAATCGATGAAGATCGGAATCGTGAATCCCTACTCCTGGGACGTGCCCGGGGGAGTGGGCTTCCACATTCGCGACCTCGCGTTGAAGCTGCGGTCCCGCGGACACGACGTTCAGGTGCTGACGCCGTCGACCTCGGATGACCTGCCCGACTGGATCACGTCCGCCGGTTCGTCCGTGTCCATCCCCTTCAACGGATCGGTGGCCAATATTTCGGTGAAACCGAAGGCACTGGCGCGGACTCGCCGTTGGCTGGCAGATAACGATTTTGATGTCGTGCACGTCCACGAGCCCGTCGTTCCCTCGGTGTCCATGGCAGCTGCGATGCTATCGACTGCCCCCCTCGTAGGAACATTCCACGCAGCCCTTGGACGGTCGGTCTCGCGCGCCATTGCCTCGGCTCCCATGCGCCTGTACATGGAACGCATCGGAGTGCGCATCGCCGTGTCCGAGGAGGCTCGCCGAACGCTGATCGAGCACCACGGCGGCGATGCCGTCATCATTCCGAACGGGGTGGAGACGGCCTCGTTCCGCAGCGCGCAGCCCCTTGAGCAGTGGGTAGCGACGGATGAACGTCCGGTCATCGTGTTTCTTGGCCGCCTCGATGAGCCCCGAAAGGGCCTGGGTATTTTCGCGGGCGCCATCGCTGGGGTTCTCGAGCGTTTCCCGGGCGCCCGTTTCTTGATTGCCGGCAGAGGAGACGCTCCGGAGATTCGCCAGGCCGTCGAGCGTTTTGGTGATTCCGTGTCCTTCCTCGGGGGAATCAGCGACGAGGAGAAGGAATCCTTGCTCGCCGGTGCCAACATCTACGTCGCTCCGCAGACGGGCGGCGAGTCTTTCGGCATCGTCCTCGTCGAGGCGATGGCGGCCCATACGGCTGTCGTTGCCTCGGATATCCCCGCCTTCCGTGCGGTGCTTGAGGATGGGCGAGCCGGCGCGCTCTTCGAGACGGGCAACAGCGACTCGCTCGCACGTACCCTCATCGACCTGCTGACCGACCGCGACCGTCTCGAGGAACTGTCCGCTGCCGGAGCGCGCTCATCGGCGCAGTACGACTGGGAGGTTGTGGCGGATAAGGTCTTCGAGGTCTACAAGCTGGCGATTGCCATGGGAAGTCCCGCCGAATCGGGAACGCGCCGGGCACGTGACCTGATCCGAGGCCGTGGAGAAGAAGGGGAGGACCTCGCATGATCTCGCTGTCCCCCTGGCTGCTTGTCGCTATTGCCGTCGCTGTTATCGCGCTCGGTGTCGTTGCAGGATTCGCGATTACACGTGCGCGCCGTCTGGACCGGCTCCATCAGCGCATCCTTGCGTCGCGCGACTCTCTCTCGCGCCTCCTGCTGCGCCGGGCCTCCGAGGCAGATCTGCTGAGCCGCAGCGTCGGGCTGGAAAACTCCGGCCTCGCCGACGTCGCACGCGCCTACATTCAGGACGGGGGAGACCAGCTCACCACCGATGGCCTCGACCGCCGAACTGCAGCGCAACGCCAGGGCGATCGTGTCGAGGTTGCGACGCGTTTGGAGCGTGCGTCCGCCCTGTCTCGCGCAATCCGCGAGACTCTCACTCCCGAAGAACGGGCGCGCATTGCGTCGGAGCCTCAGGCCAGCGCACGCCTGGAAGCGTTGGACGCGACGTGCTATCGCATCGAGCTCACGCGCAACGTGCATAACGTGGATGTCGCGGGAGTTCGCGCCTTGCGTTCCGCACGAATGGTAAAATTGTTGCGACTGGCCGGGCATGCTCCGATTCCCGAGCCCATTGACTTTGATGATGACACGCAGACAGGCGGACGAGGTTACTGACATGCACGCGACCCACTGGGGAGGGCCCGGCGAGGACTATCGCCTCAGCAAGATCAGCAGTGCCACCATCGATTCCACTGATGGCGTCTCGGCACCGGCCCCCGACGATGCCGCTCCCGTCTGGCAGCCTCCCAAGGCCGCGCACTCCTTCCCCTGGTTCGAGGTCGTCATGACGACGATCGGCGTGCTGGGGACCATCGGCATCATCGTCTTCGGTTTGGCACCCGAGTCTTCAAGCGTGACCGCCTTCGTGAAGACGACGCTGCTGTCCCTGGTCGCCCTCGTGATCGTCGTCGGCTTCCTCCAGCGGATCGATCGCTGGGAGCCAGAACCGTGGACGACGAAGCTTGCGATGTTTTTGTGGGGCGGGGGCGTGGCAACGCTGTCGGCGATGATCATGAATACGGCACTGGGCGAGGACATTGCCGCCACAATCGGTGACTTCGAGCGTGCGGAGCGACTCGGCGCGGCATTCATTGCGCCCCTTGTCGAGGAGACCCTGAAGGGGATCGGCGTCCTCATCATCGTCGTTGTACGCCGCAACTCCATCAACTCGGTGCTCGACGGTGTTGTGTACGCGGGATTCTCGGCGGCTGGGTTCCTTTTCTTCGAAGACATTTTGTACTTCCTGCGCACCGAGGGTCAAGGAACAAAGACTCTCGTGTTTGTGTTCGTTCTTCGCGCTCTGCTGGGACCGTTCCTGCACGTGATGGCAACCTCGATGACGGGCATCGGATTGGCGCTCGCCCTCCTCAAGTTCAAGCGGGGCTGGTCGAAGACCGCGATCGTCGTCGTCTTCTGGTTCTTCGCGATGCTCATTCACTTCGTGTGGAACGGAAGCCTCGCATTGACTGAATCCGGATTGGGCTTTATTGCCATGTATCTCGTGGTGGGTATTCCCGGGTTCGTCCTCTGGTCGATTCTGCTGCTGCGAGCTGCACGCCGGGAGGCTCTCCACATTCGCGAGGGCCTGGTTCCCTACGTGCGTACCGGATGGATCCTTCCCGGCGAAGTCTCGATGGCGACCGATCGTCGCGCGCGTCAAGCCGCCTTCAAGTGGGCTGCCCAGGGTGGTCGGGATGCGAAGCGCGCGATGCGCGCCTTCTTGTCCGACCTGGCCTCCCTCGGCCTCGACCAGCGCCTCATGGCTCGCCACGGCGCCGATCGTTCTCGCATCGAAAACGATCGTCAGATGCTGGCCGATGCCGTTGAAAACCGGCGCGAATTCCTGCGACTGACCTCGATCGCGGAGCAGCAAAAAGACGTGACGAACGCCGTGGCAGGTCGCACGCAGGTCGCCTGACTCGGAGTGCCGAGCAGGGGAGTGAGGCCAGAGAGCAAACGACGAGGCAGAGCCAGGTAATCTTCGCGGCTACCGGTACGTGCCCTGTCACGTGAGTGCTCTTTCACGGCTCTTCCATCGCCCCCTCATAGCTGACGCATAGGAACAACGGGCATGATAGGGGTGACAGAAAGGAAATAACGTGACTCATACTGTGTCTGTGCGACCCCGTTCGTGGGCGCTCGTCGTGTGCTCGCTCATCCTCATTGCATTGAGCGTTCGGGCGGCTATCTATGAATTTACGGAGGCCCTTGAGGGTGTCGTGTCGTCTGATGCCTGGCTTGCGGTTGGTGCATCGACGCTAAGCGCAGTTGTAGGGCTGGTGTTTCTCGCATGGGCCGCTCGCCTCAAGCCCACCGTGCTGTCCTGGTTGGCCGCATTCGGCTGGGGAACCGGTGGCGCGCTCATCTTCGCCGGATACGGCAACACAGTCATCGACTCGGCCGTAGCCGCGAGCAACCTGGGCGACGACGCGGTCGATGTCGTGACGTCCGTCGTCACGGGTCCCCTCGTCGAAGAAACAGGTAAGGGAATCGGTGTTCTGGCGCTGATCCTCGCCGCACGAAAGCTGCTCACGCGTCCTGCGCAGGGCGGCGTTCTCGGCGCCCTCGTCGGCCTCGGTTTCGCCTGGGGTGAGGACGTGGGTTACTACGTGAGCGCCCTTGAAGATGGTATGAGCGGACTGTGGGAATCCTTCCTGGCACGTGCGCTGCTCGGCGCCTACGGTCACGCGATCTTCACGGGTGTGTTCGGTTACGCCCTGGCATGGGCGGTGCTGCGCGCACGGAATGTACTTGCGAGCCTCCTCACCGCGGTCGGCGGATTCGTCGGAGCCCTCGCGCTGCACGCCCAGGCCAATGGTGTCGGCTTCCTTGCTCCCGAGGACTCGTGGAACCTGACCTACGGCGTGATCGAGATTCCCGTTCTCGTTGTAAGCGTCGCCCTCCTCGTGTGGGGCTTGCGCCGCCACCGGGCTACCCTGGAGGCATGAGCGCACTCGACTGGCCTGTGGACGCGGACGGCTATCCCCACCGGGAGGCCGCCCGCGTCCTCCTCTTTGATGACAGTGGACGGGTCCTCTTGGCCAAGGGCCACGACGAAGATCAACCGGAGCGATTCTGGTGGTTCACGATCGGTGGTGGGATCGAAGAGGGCGAAGATCCGCGCGCCGCAGCCGTGCGTGAGGTCTTCGAAGAAACAGGCATCGAACTGGCCGCTGACGATCTGGTGGGTCCCGTCCTCTACCGGACTGCCGAGTTCGACTTCCTGGCGGTCACCGCCCGGCAGGACGAGTGGTTCTTCATCGCCCAGGCACCCTCGACCGCCCTCAGCTGGGATGGATGGACCGAGCTGGAACGCTCCGTCATCGACACGCAGGCCTGGTGGGACATCGACGAGGCCGCCGCCCAGATCGATGGAGACATCTATCCCGCGCAGATCCTCGAGTATGCGCGCGCCTGGCGCGAGGGCTGGGACGGGCACATGATCCGCCTGACCGACACGCGCGAACCCTGACGAGCGTGCTCAGGCGAGGCCGAGGGGTGCGATCGCCAGTGACAGATCCGGCGTATTGAGCTGGACCGACACTTGCTCGCGAACGGCGGGCTTCGCGCAGAACGCGATACCCACCCCTGCCTCGTGCATCATGGGGATATCGTTCGCCCCGTCGCCGATCGCGACCGTGCGCTTGAGGGGGACATTCAGGGACGAGGCCCACGAACGCAGGCAGTCGACCTTCACCTGGGAGGTGACGATGCGCCCGAGGACGCGGCCCGTCAGGACACCGCCCTCGACCTCGAGGCGGTTCGCCGCGTAGAAGTCGATGCCGAGAGAAGATGCCAGGGGAGCGACGACTTCCTCGAATCCACCGGACACGATGCCGAATTTTCCGCTGGCCCGGTGAACCGCGTCGATCAGCTCGCGCGCACCCTTCGTGGGGGTGATGGCGGACAGGACCTCGCCGAAGACGGATTCGGGGACCCCTGCGAGGGTTGCAACGCGCTCGCGCAAAGACTCCGCGAAATCGAGCTCGCCATTCATCGCACGAGATGTAATCTCGGCGACACGCGCCCGCGTGCCCGCAGCTTCGGCGAGCTCCTCGATGACTTCCTGGCTGATCAGCGTCGAATCGACGTCGGTGACGACGAGGCCGGGTGCCCCGCTGGCACACAGCAGCGGAGCACCCGGCTCGTCGAGACGGTGAGTCATGCTCACTTGCGGACGACCGCGCCCTTGGGAACGACCGTAATGCCGGACTCCGTGACGGTGAAGCCGCGCTCGCGATCGTAATCAAGGTCGACACCGACGACGGCGCCTTCCTCGACGACGACGTTCTTGTCCAGGATCGTCTTCACGACCCGCGACGAGCGGCCGATGCGGCAGCCGTGCATGACGACGGAGTCCTCGATCTGCGCCCACGAGTGGACGTAGGTGTGCGGGGACACGATAGAGCGCTCGATCGCGCCGCCGGAGACGATCACGCCGGGGGAGACGAACGAGTCGATCGCGTGACCCAGACGATCCGCATCGCCGTACACGAACTTGGCCGGCGGCAGCGAGCCGTCGATCATCGTCATGGTCGGCCAGTCGCGGTTGTACAGGTTGAACACCGGGTGCACCGAGATCAAGTCCATGTTCGCCTCGTAGTAGGCGTCCAGCGTACCGACGTCACGCCAGTAGTCGCGGTCGCGGTCGGTCGACCCCGGTACGTCGTTGTCCTGGAAATCGTAGACGCCGCACTCGCCGCGCTCGACGAACCACGGGATGATGTTGCCGCCCATGTCGTGCTTCGAATCGGGGTTGGCCGCATCCTCACGCAGAGCGTTGACCAGATCCTTCGTGGTGAACACGTAGTTGCCCATCGAGGCGAGGACCTTCGTCGGATCGTCGGGCAGGCCCACGGCGTTCTTCGGCTTCTCAAGGAAGTTCTTGACGACGCCGTTCTCGCCGTCGATGACGCCGAGTGCCGAAGCCAGCTCGATCGGCTGACGGATGCCGGCGACCGTCGCAGGCAGGCCCGAATCGATGTGATGCTGGACCATCTGCGAGAAGTCCATACGGTAGATGTTGTCCGCACCGATGATGACGATGTACTCCGGCTGCTCATCATCGACGATGTTCAGTGACTGGTAGATGGCGTCCGCGCTACCCAGGTACCAGTGCGGGCCGCGACGCTGCTGAGCCGGCACGGGGGCAATGAAGTTGCCGAGTAGGGGAGACGTGTACCAGGTCTTTGTGACGTGGCGGTCGAGCGAATGGGACTTGTACTGCGTCAAGACAACAATCTTGAGGTATCCGGAATTCACGATGTTCGACAGTGCGAAATCGATCAGACGGAAGTGACCACCGAACGGAACTGCCGGCTTCGCGCGGTCATCCGTCAGGGGCATCAGTCGCTTTCCCTCACCGCCCGCGAGAACGATTGCCAGAACGTGGTTCTTTGCCATGTGGCACCTCTTCGTTGGTCGAGTGGACCCGCATCGGCGCGGATCCGTGGGAGTGGTCACACTGTATTACAAATGTCTATCGATTGCTAGGCTGTCTCGTTTTCGACCAGCGGTGACGTGAGATCGGATACGATGTGTCTCACACGTCGCTCCCGTCGGAAGGACCCCACCATGCGCGTTGATCTCCTTACCCGCGAATACCCGCCCCACGTTTACGGCGGTGCCGGTGTCCATGTTCTCGAGCTGGCAAAGGTGCTGCGCGGCCTCGTCGATGATCTGCGAGTGCAGGCGTTTGACGGCCCCCGCGATCCCGGCACCGATGGAGCCGATCCGGGGGTGACCGGCCATAGCGACCTGCCCCAGCTTGAGGGGGCGAACGCAGCGCTGCGTACCCTCGGCGTCGACCTGGAGATCGCCGCCGCGTGCGAAGGCTCGGATCTGGTGCACTCACACACCTGGTACGCCAACTTCGCGGGCCACGTGGCCTCGCTCCTCGGCGACATCCCGCACGTCATCTCCGCCCACTCGCTGGAGCCGCTGCGCCCCT
>JAHACW010000011.1 GCA_018375675.1 Actinomyces sp.
GCTGGGCTTCAGCGTTCGACTTGCATGTGTTAAGCACGCCGCCAGCGTTCGTCCTGAGCCAGGATCAAACTCTCCGAACAAAAACAAAAACGTTAAAGCTCAGAAAAACCAACCAAACAAAACCGCCTGGCCAGCAATCCCAACCAAAAACACTCAAAAACAAAAAACAGGCATAAAAAACAAACAAACACACTATCGAGTTCACAAACAACACCCACACGATCAAGCACACACGAATATCTCGCATGTTTTCGAAAGGCGTTCCGCGCCATGTTTCCGCGACCCGAGCTTTTCGCTTCGTTCACTGCCGTTCGGCGCAACAAGGAAAACAATACGCACTTGTCCGAGCATCGTCAAATCAAGCGCAGTCGATGCAGTGACACCTCAACTTTCGCAAGATATCAACGATTACTCGCGACACACGCAGCGAAACCGCCCGAAAATCGGCGATTTTCATGCTCCAGACCACAAGGATTTGGGCGAAATGTGCGCCAGCACTCGCAAGATTCACGAGTAATCCAACGCGAAGTTGCCGATTATTAGCGTCTAAACTGCCGACATGGCCGAAGCCATCACGTTTTTTAGTAAAGTCTTTACCTTCCGTTGACCGACGCGCTATGCTTGGTTTCATCACCGCGGCCTCGCCGCGTCCACGAACGTCCATCAACGCTAGGAACAACGATGAATGGAACCCTACGTCCGGCCTTCGATCTCGCCGGCACTCTCGACACGATCTCGGGCTTTATGTATACGTACCTGCTGGTCGCCCTTCTGATCGGCGTCGGCCTGTACTTCTTTGTGCGCACGCGTGCGCTGCCCCTTCGTCTGTTTAAGGAAGCGATCCGCGTCGTGACTGAGCCTCCCCACGAGGAAGGCGAGGTGTCCTCGTTCCGCGCTCTGATGGTCTCCACGGCCTCGCGCGTGGGCGTCGGCAACATTGCCGGTGTGGCCACGGCCGTGACGCTCGGCGGCGCCGGCTCCGTCTTCTGGATGTGGGTCATCGCGACCCTTGGTGGCGCATCCGCCTTCATCGAGTCGACGCTCGCGCAGATCTACAAGAAGCAGGGGCCCCACCACTCCTACGGTGGCCCGGCCTACTACATCCAGATGGCCCTCAAGCAGAACTGGCTTGCCACGCTTTTCGCCTCGGTGCTCATTCTGACCTACATGGGCGGCTTTAACCTGCTCGCCTCCTTCAACGTTGCTGACGCTTTCACCCATTACAGCTGGGCGAATGAGTGGACGCCGTGGATTATCGGCGCCATCCTCGCGGTGCTGATGGCCGGCTCGATCTTCGGCGGCACCCGTCGCCTGACGGACGTCACTGGCCTGCTCGTGCCCGTCATGGCGATCATCTACCTGGGTGTCGGCCTGGTTGTCGTCGCGCTCAACTACCAGAACATCCCCGCGATGTTCTCCGCGATCTTCGCCGGCGCTTTCGACTTCCCGGCCATCTTCGGTGGTTTCGCCGGCTCGGCGATGATGTACGGCATCAAGCGCGGCCTCTACTCGAACGAGGCCGGTGTCGGCTCCGCTCCGAACGCCGCGGCCTCCGCCTCCGTGTCGCACCCGGCCAAGCAGGGCCTCGTCCAGATGCTCTCCGTCTTCATCGACACCATGGTGATCTGCACGCTCACCGCGTTCGTGGTTCTCTCCTCGGGCGTTGGCAGCGACAACGGCGTGACGGGCGCTCCCCTCGTGAAGGACGCGATGGCCACCGTTTTGGGTCAGCCGGTCGCGCAGGTCTTCATCTCGGTCGCACTGTTCCTCTTCGCCTTCACGACGCTGGTCGGCAACTTCTACTACGCCGAGGTGAACTTCCGCTTCCTGCTGCGCAACAAGCACATGAAGCACTGGATGCTCTCGATCTTCCGCGCCGTGGCCGCGCTGCTCGTCTTCGCGGGTGCTCTCCTCAAGTTCGAGGTCGCGTGGAACCTGGGTGACATCCTGATGGGCCTCATGGCGCTCATTAACCTGCCCGTCATCGTCATCCTCGGCAACCAGGCCATCCGCTGCGCGAACGACTACGTCGCCCAGCGCAAGGCCGGCCTCGAGCCGCACTTCAAGGCCTCCTCGATCGGTCTGAACCCCGACGAGCTGGACTTCTGGAAGGACGACGCTCCCGTCGCCGCCGAGAAGACCAACGCGTAAGGGTCCTCTCCCTTAACAACCGCCCCCGGCCTCGTCTCAACGGACGAGGCCGGGGCTTCGTTATGCGCGACGGCGCGGCGGTCGGATACTACGCCGGCGCGTGAGCGAAGCGCGCTCGGATCTGCGCTACCCCGGTGAACCCGCACGCGGACAGGGCTCGAGCCACTGCGTCGGCAGCCCACCCGAGCATCTCAGGGCCCCCGTGCGGGGCACGCAGAACGGCAGTCACTCCGGTGCTGGAGGCCATGGAGGACTCCACAGAGAGCCCCATCTGCACCCACGAGGCCACGGCCTCGTCGACGCCCAAGCAGGACATAACCTGTCCCTCATAACGCACGCCCGCCTCCACGTAGATAAGTGGACCGGGGATCACCAGAGACGAATCGAGCGAGCCGATCGGCAGGCTCCCGTCCTCCCACGGGCAGTTCGCGGTGGAGCGCGCGTAGCCCGGCAGCAGCTCACACTCGAAGACACATCCGTCGACGCTCACGTCGGCGACGAGCTCGAGGGTGGCCACGGAAGCGATCACGGAGGCCACGAACGGGATGCGCCTGCCCGTTTCCCCAAGCCACGTGTCGACGAGGGCGTGGCACATCGCGCGGCCGGCGGCGTCCGTGGCAGACTCCCCCGCCATTCCGGGCGCCCTCTGCCCATCAACGCCCTTGTCTCGCGGCGGCACCTTGTTGTCTCCCACGAAAAAGTCGAAGGCGTAGAGCCCGTGATGGGCGCGATTATCGTCGAACTGGGAGAACCCCAACCCCGTGCCGACAAGCACTGACAGAAACGCGTCGTAGAGGCACTCCGGATCCTCTGCGAAACACCGCGTCGCGTGAGGCGCGCGCGGGGACATTTGCCCGCACAGCCACGCCTGCAATGCCACGTAGCGCTCACGTGTCACGCAATCGTCGCTTCCCATGGGAACCTCCTTGTTCCGCCGACAGTCATTCCACCATCGTACGCGGCTATCACGGCACGAGGAAGCCCCGGCCTCGTCCGGGTGACAGACGAGGCCGGGGCGAAGGTCGAGACGGAGCGCTCAGCGGGTGGCGAGCAGCGCCTCCTCAGCCTCCTTGGTCCACAGGCCGGCGGCGTCGAGCTTCGCGGCGACCGTCGGCAGCTTCTCGGCGAGCTCAGACACGGGGGTCAGGCCCAGGTCGTGCATCATCGGGAAGACCATGATCTTGCCGCCCGAGGTACGGTCCATCACCGCGTTGATGGCGTCGCCGAAGCCCGCCATGCCGGTGATCGCCCACAGGGAGATCGTGGTGTCGATGATGCCAGCCTCGATCTTGCGCAGAACCGTGCGCATGTCGGAGACGTCCGAGCCGGAGGTGCCCAGCATGAAGATCTGACGCTCGATGATGCCCTGCAGGTCAAAGTCGCCGAACGTGCCGGCCGGGATACCGGCGAACGCGTTCAGGATGCCGCCCTCGGCCAGCAGGTCGACGGCCTGGGAGACCAGCGCCGGGACGGGCACGAGGCACGTCGCGTAGGTGTAGCCGTATTCCAGGGGCGTCGAGGAGGTGTTGACGATGTCCAGCGGCACGCCGTTCTTCTCGGCGGTCGGGCCGACAACCTTCGTCAGGTTCTCCAGGCGCTCGTCCGACAGGTCGGTGCCCACGACGCTGAGGCCAGGAACGCCGGAGGTGACGGCGCGCATCGTGTGCATGACGCCCATCGGGCCGGCGGCGCCGACGAAGACGCAACGGTCGTTCTCGCGCAGATCGCCGTTGGCGGGGATCCAGGCGTAGCCCTCGCGCGGGTCCGAGCCGGTCGTGCCGCAGAAGCGGGTGAAGTCGTAGTGGACGCGGCCGATGTCCAGGGACACCTTGCGCGAGATCTTCTCGCCGCCCAGGACGACACACATGGTGCCGCGGGTGCCGATCAGGAGCGCGGCCTTTTCGATCGCGTCAGCGTCAGCACCGAAGAACACGACGTCGTCGAACTCGCCCTCGACGCCCTCGATGGCGTCGGCGGCAACGCGCACGACCTCGGCGGGCTTGTGCTCGGCGGTCAGAGCGTCGATGTCGCCCTCACCGACAACCAGCAGGCGGCCGCCGTCGGCAACGTGGTTGCGCTCGGCCCACGCGTAGGAGCCCTCGACGGTCGCCCAGGGCTCGATGAGGCCGACGGCTGCGGCCGACGGGCCCTCCGACACGTGGATGAGGAACTCTTCGCCGTCCGGGGACACGACGCAGCGCTCATCGACGACAACGAACTCCTCAAGGGCGCCGTCGAAGTTGTAGCCGAAGGCGCCGTTGGACTTCGCGGTGCGCAGGTGCTTCCAGTCGGCCTGGACCAGCAGACGGTCGCCAACCTTGAAGTGCGTAACCTTCTCGCCGACCTGCACGACGCGGACGACGGGCTCGTGGCCGGGCGTCACGGCCTCCTGGTTCGGGTGGTAGGAGGGAATGTCCTTGAGGGCGTCCAGGTCGATACCCGCCACCACGTCCGACTTGCGCGGGTGGCCATCGAACTGGTGGAGCAGCTTCGTATCAGAGAAGCAAATGCCGCAGGCTTCGACCTCGAGCATGATCTGCGTCGGGCCAACGGGGTCAACGGGCTTCGCCGGGTTAACGACGAACTCTTCCTTGCCGACGATCTGAATCGCGTACTGGGTGGAGGGAATCTGGGTCATGACTGACTCTTTCACTGGAAAACTACTGGACGTGGGAAGAAAGAACGAGGCCGGGGAGCTCCGGAGAAACCCGCATGTGTCCCCGGCCTCGTAACAATGTCAGGAGAGCATCACCTGGCCGCCCGTGACGGGCACGGCCTGGCCGGTCTCGTATTCCTGCTCAACGATGTAGAAGATCGCGCGCAGAACATCGATGCCCTGGGCGCCGCGGCGCATGGGGACCTTCGCCTCGTAGAACTCCTTGACGTCGGCGACCGTCTTGGCGCCGGGGACCTTGCCGGAGTTCAGGTACTGGACGAAGAGGCCGCGGTCCGGGTCGGACCAGAGCGGGCCGTCGTAGAAGTTGCCGGGGCAGATCGCGTTGACCTTCACGCCGTGAGCAACCATCTCGAGGGCGAAGGACTGGACCAGGCCGATGCCGCCGAACTTCGAGCCCGCGTAGGCGGCGTTCTTGTTTGAGCCGACGAGGCCGGACTTGGAGTTGATCTGGATGATGTCGGTCAGCCACTCGGGGGCGGTCGAGTGCTGGCGGGCCAGGAGCTGTCCCAGGTGCTTGGTGACCAGGAAGAAGGCCACGTAGTTGATGTCCGTGGACAGGCGGAAGGCGGAGGCGTCCTGCTCGAGGACAGAGCCGGCGCGCACGATACCCGCGTTAGAGACGACCAGGTCGAGGCCGCCGGTGACGCGCTCGATCTCGGCGGCCATCGCAGCGACAGACTCCTCGTCGGCGACGTTGACCGTGATCGGGTGGGCGACACCTTCGCCGCCGAGCTCAGCCGCCTTAGCCGCCGCGCCCTCACCGTTCAGGTCGGCGACGTACACGAAGCAACCGGCGTCCACCAGGCCGCGCGCGATCTCCGCGCCGAAGCCCTGGGCACCACCCGTCACGAGGGCGATGCGGCCGTTGATAGCGCGCTCACCCGTGGCGGTGGCGCGGACCTCGAAGGTCTCCTCGCCGGCGCGCACGACGACGGGAAGCTCCGTCTCCTTCAGGGAGCAGGGGCAGACCTCGGTGAGCGGGCCGTCGAAGGTGACGGTCGGCTCGGCCGAGCTGGGGGCCACGATGACCGGGCGGCCGAGGGCCTTCAGGAAGAGCCCGCGTACCTCGGGGGCGTTACTCATGATGTCTCTCTTTCTTGACGGTGATCGTCAGTTAATCGATGTGGCTCGGGCGGCAACAGCGGCGGCGTCCTCGCCGTCGGCAATCGCGCGACCCAGGGGTGCGTACTGGCTGATGCGCTCGGCGAGGGCCTCGGGGGTCAGGCGACCCGTGCGGCCCAGCAGGTGCAGGGAGGGGTCCACGGAGGACAGGGCCTCGTGCGCGACGAGCGCCCACGTGGCCTCGTTGAGGTCCGCGAACTCGGGGCGGCGCAGTTCCTCGCAGGTGAAGCGCTGGCGAGGCTGGTTGATGTCCACGCCCGAGATTTCGAGCATGCCGTGGGCGGCCGCGAGCGCGTGGATGCGCTCAAGCTGCTCGGGGGTGTTGCGCGGGGGCATGTAGGTGACGGCGCGCAGACCGATCGACTCCATGTACTCGAAGAGCTCGTCGAGGAAGTCATCCTCGAACTTCTCAGCCTTCTTGTCGCCGGTCGGCGAGGCCGACACATCACCCAGGTAGGCGTAGGTGGCGATCGCGCCGACCGAGTCGGCGAACTCGACGACCTCGGCTGCGCTGGGCAGCTCGTCGGTGGGCTGGATGTAGATGCGATCCAGGTAGTTGGCCTTCAGGACGCCCAGCAGGTCGTACATGAGGTGCGGGTTGTCGGCGTCGGACAGGACGCGTGCGAGGGACTCGGGGATCTCGACGCCCATCGAGTCCAGGCCCTGGACCAGGGCGGGACCGCGGCCGAAACCGCGGATGAGGGCCGAGGCCATGGCGGCCAGCAGGTGACGCTCGGTGATCCCGCCGCCATTGGAGTACTGCGAGATGTCGACCATGTCGGCCTGCGGGTCGAAGGGCTCCAGGCCAAGGTCGGTGAGGATCTTGTTGGCGCGCTCGGCCATGGCGAGGGTGCGCTCCAGGCGTGCGGCGCGCTTGGGGGCGAGCCACTCGGCGACCTTCTCGCGGGCCGGGGCGGGCACGCCCTGCACCGTCATGTAGGCGACGCCCTCGGAATCGGGGTTGTTGAGCTTGCGCTGCGCGAGCGGCGTGCCCTCGCCGAAGCGGGCGCGGATCTCGAAGCCGGTAACGGAACCCATGCCCAGGATGCGGGTCGCCTCGCTCATCTCAGCAGCGGCGCCGATCGAGTCGTGGTCGACCGAGCCGACGACGCGCAGGCCGTTGCGGCGCGCGAGCAGCGCAGCGTGCGTGGGCGTGTAGGGGCTGAACGAGAAGCACGTGTGGATGTGGTTGTTCGACTCGGGCACCCAGCTGGGGAAGTGCTCGTCGGCCACGCCGGCGCGCAGCGCCTCGATGCGCTGCTCCGGGGTTGCTGCCGGGTCGTTGGTGATGTCCATAGGTTCTGCCATCTCTTCGTTGGGTGGAGAAAAACGGTAATGAAACAAGTATGTGGGCGAGGCCGGGGCACGGTGAGGAGGAGTGTAGCCCCGGCCTCGCGGGCTCGCGTCAGGGAGTGCGAGCCAAGGACGGGGGCGGGCCGGAAAGGGGAACGGCCCGCCCCCAGCGCCTCAGAGTCCCGCGCGGTTCAGGCGCGCGATCTCGGCCTCGGTCGCGTGCTTCGTGGTGGGCACGTGGCCGGGCAGCGGGAGGATGCGCTCGTGAATCGCGTCGAGGATCCAGGAGACCTGCGGGAAGAAGTACGACTCCATCTCGGGTCCGGGCGTGATGCCGTTGCGCGAGGCGACGACGGCGATCGGCGCGTCGAGCGCGTCGAAGGCCAGGGTCTGCACGTTCGCGGCGACCGTGTTGAGGAAGGAGCCACGCTCGACGGCGTCCGAGGTGAGGACCAGGCGACCGGTCTTCTTCACGGAGGCGATGAGCTTGTCGTAGTTGAGCGGTGCGACGAAGCGCAGGTCGATGACCTCGGCGCTCAGGCCGTACTTCTCAGCCAGGATGTCAGCAGCCTCGAGGGCCTTGTACACGGTCGCGCCGTAGGCAGCGATCGTGATGTCGGTGCCCTCGCGGCGGATCGCCGGCTCGCCCTCTTCGGTCTCGTAGTAGCCCTCGGGCACGCCGCCGGGCTCGAAATCCTCGCCCTTGTCGTAGAGCTTCTGGCTTTCGAGGAACACGACCGGGTCGGTTCCGGCGAGTGCCAGGTTGAGCATGCCCTTGGCGTCGGTCGGGGTCGTCGGGAAGTAGACCTTCAGGCCCGGGATGTGCGCGACGAGCGCGCTCCAGTCCTGGGAGTGCTGAGCGCCGTACTTCGCGCCCACGGACACGCGCAGGACGAGAGGCATCTTGAGCAGGCCGGCGCTCATCGACTGCCACTTGGCCATCTGGTTGAAGACCTCGTCACCGGAGCGGCCCAGGAAGTCGCAGTACATGAGCTCGACGACCGCGCGGCCACCGGCCATCGCGTAGCCGACGCCGGCGCCCACGATCGAGGCCTCGGCGATGGGCGAGTTGAACAGGCGACGGTAGGGCAGGGCCTCGGTCAGGCCACGGTAGACGGCGAAGGCGCCGCCCCAGTCGCGGTTTTCCTCGCCCCAAGCGGCCATCGTCGGGTCGGTCTTGAAGCGGTGCAGCATGGCCTCGAACAGGCCGTCACGGAACTGGTACATGCGCATCTTGGAGACGGGCTTGCCGTTCTCGTCGACGGAGGTGCGCACCTTCTTGGCCAGCGCCTTGACGCGCGGGTTGTCCTCGAGGTCAATCTCGGGGGTCGCGTCGTCGAAGGCCTCAACCTTCTCGTTAGAGAACATGACGGAGTCGATGTAGCCGTCGGCGACGCGCGGCGTGGCCTCGTCGTCGATCGAGAGCTTGAGGACCTCGACGAGCTTCTCGGTCAGCGAGGCCGTGTAGCCGTCGATCTCGTCCTGCGTGGTCAGGCCGTTGGAGATCAGCAGGTTGCTGTACTCCTTGATGCAGTCCACCTGCTCCCACAGCTCGACCTCTTCCTTCGTGCGGTACGAGGAGGCGTCCGACGGCGAGTGGCCGGAGAAGCGGTAGGTGATGGTGTCCATGAGGACGGGGCCGCGGCCCTCCTCGAGGATCTTCTTCTTGCGGGTGGTCGCATCCGCCACGGCCAGCGGGTTGAGGCCGTCGACGCGCTCGGCGTGCATGGCCTCGGGATTGAGGGCCGCACCCACGCGGGCGAGGATCTCGTAGCCCATGGTCTCGCCGAAGGTCTGGCCGCCCATGCCGTAGAAGTTGTTGAAGAAGTTGAACAGGATCGGCGGGTTGCCACCGTCCTCCTCGCGCCACAGCGAGCGGAACTGGTCCATCGACGCGAAGTTCATGGCCTCCCACACGGGGCCACAGGCCATGGCGGCGTCACCGATGTTGGAGATGACGATGCCGGGCTTGCGGTTGATGCGCTTGAAGAGGGCCGCACCGTTCGCGATGGGGGCGGAGCCACCGACGATCGCGTTGTTCGGGTAGGAACCGAAGGGCAGGAAGAAGGTGTGCATCGAGCCGCCCAGGCCGCGGTTGAAGCCGGACTTGCGGGCGAAGATCTCGGCGAGGGCGCCGAAGAGGATGAAGTTCTCGGTGAGGTCCTTCGTGTCCTTGTAGTCGATCTTCTCGGCGTAGGAGAGGGTCTCGCCGCCGAGGAAGCCCTTCATGATGCCCTCGAGCTGGCTCTCGTCCATCTGGTGCATGGCCGAGTAGCACTTGGCGAGGATCTCGCCGTGGGAGCGGTGCGAGCCGAAGATGAAGTCATCGGGCGACAGCACGTAGCTCTGGCCGACGTAGGCGCTCTCCTGGCCGATGCCCAGGTGGGCGGGGCCGGGGTGGTTGTACTCGACGCCTTCCCAGGCGCCGGTCTTCTTGATGGAGTCCAGCATCGACTCGAAGGTGCGCACGACGATCATGTCGTGGAGCATCTGGACCATGCCCTTTTCGCCGTAGCGGGCGATCTCGGTGTCACGGTCGAAGGTGTACTGGTTGACGGGGACCTCGGGGAACTTCACGTACCCGGGACGACGCACCTCATTGGGGTCGATGATAAGAGACTGAGTCATTGTTCTACTCTTCCTTGACGTAGGGGATGTTCGTTAGAGCTTGACGGCCCACGCGGCTTCGCGGATGACCTCGGAGACCGTGGGGTGCGGGAAGACGACCTGGCGCAGGTCCTCGACGGTCAGTTCCATCTCGAGGACGGCCTGAGCGCCCCAGATCATCTCGGCGGCGTACGCACCCAGCACGTGGATGCCCAGCACCTGGTGGGTCTTGGGGTCAACGAGGATCTTCGCCTCGCCGGGGGCCTTGAAGCCGTTCTCCGCGATAAAGCGGCCGGACATGAGGGCGGGCACCTTGGCGACGAGGACCTCGCGGCCTTCGCGCTTGGCCGCGGACTCGGTCAGACCGACGCCGGCGGCCTCGGGGATCGAGAAGACGGCCCACGGGACGGTGTGCCAGCGCATGACCTCGCCGCGCTTCTTAGCGGAGGGATCGAGGATGTTCGCCGAGGCGATCTCCGCCATGCGGTAGGCGGCGTGCGCCAGGAGG
The DNA here is from genome assembly GCA_018375675.1 of Actinomyces sp. Lineage (GTDB taxonomy): Bacteria > Actinomycetota > Actinomycetes > Actinomycetales > Actinomycetaceae > Pauljensenia. Next base: position 10,359 of record JAHACW010000011.1, read on the forward strand.
GAACGTCCGGTGACGTCACCGATGGCCCACACGTTGGGCAGGTTGGTGCGCATCGTGTCGTCGACGACGACGCCGCGGTTGATCTCGAGGCCGGCCTCTTCGGCACCCCAGCCCACCGTCGCGGGACGGCGACCAACGGCCATGAGGACCACGTCGGCCTCGACGCTCAGCTTCTCCTCGCCCTTGGAGTAGTGGACGGTGCCTCCGTCGAGGGACTCGACGCGGCAGCCCAGCTCGAAGGTCACGTCCTTCATGGCGGCGCGGGCCTTGGCGGCCAGGTCGTCGTCCATGAAGGGCAGGATCTCGGGGGCCATCTCGATGACGGTCACCTGGGAGCCGAGGGTGGCGTACAGGGAGGCGAACTCGACGCCGATGACGCCGCCGCCGATGATCGCCAGGCGGGCCGGGACCTCGGGCAGCGAGAGGATGCCCGTGGAGTCGACCAGTGCGGGGTTGTCCTGGGTGCCGGGCAGCGGGGGCATGGCCGGCACGGAGCCCGTGGCGATGATGACGTGATCCGAGGTGTAGGTCGTGCCCTCGACGGTCACGCGACCGGGGGCGTCAAGGTGGCCTCGTCCGTTGATGACGGTCACGCCCGCCTTGCGCTCGGTGGCTGCGACGCCGGCGACCAGGCCCTTGACGACCTGATCCTTCCAGGCCTGCATCTGCGTCCAGTTGACGGCCACGCCCTGCGCGTCCACGCCGAACTGGCTGGCTTCCTTGGCATGCAGGTAGTTCTTCGCGCCGTTGAGCAGGGTCTTGGTGGGGATGCAGCCCACGTTCAGGCAGGTGCCGCCCAGGTACTGCTCCTCAACGAGGGCGACCTTCTTGCCCGCGTGTCCGAGGCGCTCGGCAGCCAGGTAGCCGCCGGGGCCCGCACCGAGGACGATGACGTCAAAATGCGTGTCACTCATGAGTATTCCTCTTTCCTCAGGCCAGAACGGTCACGTCGATGTTTTCGATGGCGGCGACCAGGTCGCGCAGGAAGCGTGCGCCGTCCGCGCCGTCGATGACCTGGTGGTCGATCGTCAGCGACAGGTTGAGGCGCTGCTCCACGCCGATCGAGCCATCAGCGGCCACGGTCGGGCGCGGGGTGATCGCACCGACGCCCAGGATGGCCGTCTGGGGCAGGTTGATGACGGGGGTGAAGGTCTCGATACCGAAGGAGCCGATGTTGGAGACCGTGAAGGTGCCGCCGCTCAGGAATTCGGGCGACAGGGAGCCGTCGATCGCGCCACCGGCGAGGCGCTTGGCCTCATCGGAGAACGCCTTGAGGCCCAGGGCCTGCGCGGAGCGAATGACGGGGACGAGGAGGCCGCGCGGGGTGTCGCACGCGAAGCCGAGGTGGACCTGCTCGAACTCGGTGAGGACGCCGTCCTCCAGGTGAGCGTTGAACACGGGGTACTTAAGCAGGGTGCGCGACACCGCGAAGCAAACCAGGTCGTTGAGCGTGATCTTGTTCAGGCCCAGGGCCTCGTCGGCGTTCTTGACCTTCTTGCGCATCGCGAGGATGCCGGCGGCGTTGGCCGTCGTGTTGAGGGTCAGCTGCGCGGTGGAGGTCAGGGACTCCATCATGCGCTTGGCGACGACCTTGCGCACGCCCTTGAGCGGGGCGGAGGTCGAGGCGCCGGGGAAGTCAGCGGCCGCGGCGGGGGCGGCGACAGCGGCGGCGGGCGCGGTCTCGGCGGTGCGGCCAGCGTCGGCGACGGACACGCGGCCACCGATGCCGGTGCCTTCGGCTGCGCTCACGCCGGCGGCGCGCGCGGCGGAGGTCAGGACGGGGCCGGCGGCGATCGCGGCGGCGACGTCACGCTCGATAACGCGGCCGTGGGGGCCGGAGCCCTCGGCGATAGCGGAAGCGTCGACGCCATTCGACGCGGCGAGGGCGCGGGCGCGCGGGGAGACAGCGCCGGTGGCGCGCTCGGTCGCGAAGGCGGGGGCGGCAGCCTCGGGGGCTGCAGCGGCCTGCTCGGCGGGAGCGTCGGCTTCGGCGGGGGCAGCGTCGCCACCGGGAACGAGGCCGGAGATGTCCTCTCCGGGCTCACCGACGATGATGAGCGGATCCTTCACGGGGACCTCGTCGCCTTCCTCCCACAGGAGCTTCAGGACGGTACCCTCGGCAGTCGAGGGCACCTCCATGGTCGACTTGTCGGTCTCGATGGACGCGAGCGTCTGGTCGACGGCGACGGTGTCGCCTTCCGCGATCATCCACTCGACGATGATGCATGACTCAACAGAGTTGCCCAGCTGGGGCATCACCACGATGGTGGCCATGTAATTCCTCCTAGACGATGCGCAGCTTCGTGCGCTCGGCCAATTCCTTGATGGATTCTTCGGGGATCTCATCGTCGGTGATGATTCCGGTGACCTCATCGATCCCCATGAAGCTGACAAAGCCGGCTTCCCCATACTTGGAGGAGTCAGCGAGCAGCCACGTCTCTTGTGCGCGGGTACGCATAATGGAGCCGACCTGTCCACCTTCTACGAGCTGGGTGGTCAGGCCCCGATCAACGCTGAACCCGTCGGTCCCGAGGAACGCGACGCGAGCGTTGAAGTCATTGATGGCGCGCTCGGCGACCGGCCCTACGAGGGACTCGGACTCGGCGCGGAAGTGCCCACCCGTCAGCGTGATGTTGAGGTTCGGGTTGGAGCGGGCGTTAGCGAAGACAAGCACGGAGTTGGTCAGGACCTGAACTCCGCGCTTGCCGGTGAGGTACTTGACGATGAGGGCGCAGGTGGTGCCGGCCTCGATCATGATGCGATCGTCGTCGTGGATCATGTCGGCGGCAGCGCGAGCGATGCGCTCCTTAATCTCCACACGATCGTTCTGGCGCAGGTGAATGTTGCGGAAGGTGGTGGGACGCGCCCCTCCGTGCGTGCGCACGAGGTAGCCCTGCTCGTCGAGAGACTTCAGCGATGCGCGCACGGTAACGGGTGAAACTCCCAAATCGGAAGCAAGCTGCGCCACGCTCACCTCACCCTCCCGGGCGAGGCGATCCAGGATGTAGTTCGTGCGTTCTTCTGCACGTCCCATGGGGCACCTCTTCGCGGAATCAGCGACTATCTTTGTCGCTTTCTCTTTCGTTAAGAACAGAATAGTCACTAAAACGAAAGTATGCAACATCACGAGAAGAAGATTCACGCAGGTGCACACTGGGCGCACAAACGTTCAAGACAACGCTGCCCATCCTTCACTATTCCGTGATATTGCAGGGATAAATACGCTGGTGGGCAGCCCTCTCGGGCCACCCACCAGCTATGAAACTGTTCTCCAATTCCCTGGCTCGCCATCCAGTTGAAACGAAAACGAAACGAAAGCGCTCGTCACCGACTCAACAATGCGTGCCCTGGGGCGGCAAACGGGTTTTACTCCCCGGGCTGGCGAACGCCGACCGTCAGGAGCAGGTTGCCGTACAGGCGCTGCTCGCCCGTCGCAACGATGATGCCGACATTCTCGTCGCGCGCGGCATCGTAGAAGTCCCAGCGGGAAATCTCGCCAAACTCCACGCCCGGCAGAGCCGCGCGGAACTCGTCGTGGATCGGAATCTCCACCGGATCGGCGTCGGGCGCGGGAGTCATGATCTCTGCGCGCTCGATCGGAATCGTGCGCTTGAGGACATCGAGGACCTGGCTGACATCCAGGAGACCCGGGGCAAGGTTGAGCGAAATGAGTTCGCAGCGCGGGTTCACACCCGTGGTGTGCGGGTAGTTCGCGTCCGCCAGCAGAATCTTCGAGCCGTGGCCGGCGGCCGCGAGCGCGCGCAGGAACTGCGGGTGCGTCATAGGTCCATAGAGCATGAACGTGCCTTTCTTACAGGTGTGAACTGGCCCGGATGACCAGCTCGGGGTCGAGGACGATGTCCTGTGAGGGACCGCCGCCCATGAGCGAGCGCACGAGGCGCACGGCTGTGCGCCCCAGGCGATCGAAGGGCTGGTGGATTGTCGTGAGCGGAGGTGCGTAGGAGTCCGCGCCGTCGATGTCATCGAAGCCGACGACCCGCACGTCTCGAGGCACCACTCCCCCGCTCTCGTAGATGTAGCGCATGGCGCCCAGGGCCAGCTGGTCGTTCGCGGTCTGGATGCCCTGAGGCAGACGACCGGCAGCACGCATGACGTCGTAGCCATCGCGCGAGTCCCACGAGTCCGGTTGAAGGACGACGGGCTCGATGTCGTAGGCCTGGCACGCCTGCTCGTAGCCGAGCCTGCGCATCTGAGCATCCGACCATCCAGCGGGTCCCGAGATGTGGACGACGTCGGTGAGGCCCTGGGCGAGCAGGTGCTCCGTAGCCAGGCGCGCGCCGCGCACGTTATCGACGGCGACGGTCGAGATACCGTCGAGGCCCTTTTCACTCGTCAGCACCAGGACGGTCGGGAAGCGCCTCCCCGATTCGATCGCGACGTCGATTGTCGGGTCCTGGCCACCCAGGATGATGGCACCGTCGACGTCGAAGGGCGCGAAGTCGCTGCGCAGCTGACCGTCGGGCCCGTACGCGTTGGACAGGGACACGTGGTACCCGGCCTGCGATGAGGCATTGAGGATCGACAGCAGCACACGCCCGTGTCCGTGAAACATGGGCGCCGCCAAGACGACATGAAGGACGTTGGTGCGCTTGGCCGCGAGCGCGCGCGCCGCGTAGTTGGGCACGTAGCCCAGCTCGTCGACGAGTTTCGCGATGCGCGCGCGCGTCTTTTCGGAGACCTCAGGGTCCCCGCGTACGACGCGCGAAACCGTGTTCGTCGACACGCCTGCGCGCCGCGCGATGTCGGCGAGGGAGACCTTCTTAGCTGCGGGTCGGGACGTGGACATGGGTTGCTGCACTGGCTGCGATAACGGAGGCGCGATCTTCCTCTGCGAGCGCACCGATGGTTTCGAGCTGGGCGAGGAGGGAACCGAAGGTCGAGGCCTCGATGGGGCCGCGCACGACGGTGACTCCCGAGATCTGCGCGGTCAGGTCGCACAGGAGGCGGTTGCGCGCGCCGCCGCCCACGAGGTTGAGCTGGTCGGGGGCCTTCCCCGTGGCCTCGGTCAGCTCACCAATCGCACGAGCGTAGCGGCGGGCGAAGGACTCGATGATGACGCGCACGTAGCCGGCCATGGAGTCGGGACGAGCCGCACCCTGGGCATCCAGGGCCTCGTCAATCTTGCGCTGCATGTCGCCGGGGGTGGCGAAAGCTTCCTCGTCGGGGTCGAAGACGCCTGAGGCTGCGGGCAGTTCGCGCGCCTGCGCGACCAGCTCGTCGGTGTCGGTGGGCGTGCCCTCGCGCTCCCACTGGCGCTGGATCTCCTGGAGAATCCACATGCCGGTGATGTTGAAGAGGGGACGCACTCCCCCGTCGGTGCGGCCTTCGTTCGTGATGCCGAGGTCGAAGGCGGCGTCGCTCATGAGGGGATGGTCCTCGATGGCGCCGAGGACGGACCAGGAGCCACAGGACAGGAAGTAGGCGCGCTTGCCATCCTCGATGGGCAGGCCGTGGACGGCGCAGGCGGAATCGTGGGCGCCACCGCGCACAACGGTGAGGGTTTCGAGGCCGGGGATAGTGCAGGAACCAACGATGGTGCGGTCGGCGGCGAGTTCACCGAACCAGCCGCGCGGGACGCCGAGGCGGTTGAAGACTTCGTCGTTGAAGTCGCCGCCGCCCGGGGTGAGCAGGCCGGAGGTCGAGGCGATCGTGCGCGACCAACCGACGACGCCGGTGAGTCGGTACGCGAAGTAGTCGGGCAGGAAGAGGGCCGCGGCGACGCGCTGCGCGTCGGCGGGGTTTTCCTGCAGGTAGGCGAAGAGCTGGTTTGCCGTGTTGATGGTGGCCGGCTGGTTGCCGGTCAGGTCGAAGAACTCGCGGTCGCCGATGCGATCACGGAAAGCGTCAAGGGTACGGGAGGTACGCTCGTCGCGGTAGGCGACGACGTCGCCGACGAGCTCACCGTTCTCATCGAGGGGAGCCCAGTCCACGCCCCATGTGTCAATAGAGACCGCGCGGGCATCCGGGAACTGTTCGAGGGCCTTCTTCAGGCCGGTGATCGTCTCAGCCTCCATCGTGGCCACGTCCCACGTGAGGGTGCCGTCTTCGCGGCGGCGTGCCTCGTGCTTAAAGCGGTGAATGTCGGTGACGTCGAGGCGTCCGTCATGCAGCGTTCCGGCGAGGACTCGTCCGGATGCGGATCCAAGGTCAACAGCAAGTACGGTGGTCATTGAAGGTCTCCTGCTCAAAACGCCCTCGCGCGGCGCGTCCCGTCGTTGGGTTCTCGTGCGGCTTTCCTCATCGGCGAGGCCGGGGCCGGATCCCGGTGGTGGTGCCCCGCGTGGGGGCGAGCCCGGCCGGGCTCGGGGAGAGAGGACACCCGAGCCCGACCGGGAGTTGCATCAGCGGTACATCGGACCGAAGGTCTCGCAGGCGCGGAAGTCCGCGGCTTCGAGGGACTCGGTGCCGAACAGCGACCACGCCTTGGGACGGAACACGCGCTCCTCGGGGACGTTGTGCATGTTGACCGGGATGCGCAGCATCGACGCCAGCGTGATGAGCTGGCCGCCGATGTGGCCGTAGGAGATCGCACCGTGGTTGGCGCCCCACGCGTTCATGACGTCGTAGACGCTCTTGAAGGCGCCCTCACCCGTCAGGTTCGGGACGAACCAGGTGGTGGGCCATTCGATGTTGGTGCGCTCTTCGATGGTGAAGGCGACCTCGTCGGGCAGCTCGACCGTGTAGCCCTCGGCGATCTGCATGACCGGTCCGAGGCCGCGCACCAGGTTGATGCGGCACATCGTCACGGGCATCTCACCGGAGGTGCGGAAGTGGGTCGAGAAGCCGCCGCCACGGAAGTAGCCGGTCGAGGCCGGGTGGAAGGTCGTGGCCTCGAGCGTGGCCTCGCGGTCCTCCTCGGTGAACTCGTACCAGGGCTTGATAACGTTCTCGCCGTCGCGCACGGCCTTGCCGGCGCCATCCAGCGTGGTCGAGCCGGAGTTACGCAGGTCGAGCAGACCCGCGGCCGCACGGCCCTCGGGCTTCCAACCGGTGGCCTTTTCGATGGACTCGGGGCTCCAGTAGGTACGCACGTCGGAGAAGATCTGCGGCGTGTTGGTCAGCAGGTAGCCGAACAGCATCGAGGCACCGTTGAGCGAGTCGTTCTCGGTGGCCACGACGGAGGGCTGGCGGATGCCGGTCCAGTCGAAGTTCGTGTTGAGGATGGTCTCCAGAACGTCGCCGTTGGGGAAGTGGTCGGTCCACTGACGCTGGCCCTGGAAGCCGGCCGCGATGGCACCGTGGCCGCCGGCCTCTTCCTCAAAGCCGAGCTCGGCCAGGCGCGGGTTGCCGTGCATGAGGTCACGGGCGATGATCGTCATCTTGGTGACGAACTTCCACCAGTCCTCGTGCTTCTCGGGGTACTGCCACTCCGGCGGGTTCCAGTCCTTACCCTGCTTGAAGTTCTCGCGGATCCACTGGTAGGCCTGCTCGTACTCTTCGTGATCGTAGATGCCCTCTTCGATACGGCGGGTGAACTCGGTCATGTCGATGTACTCGTTGCGCATGCCGAGGTAGGAGCCGAAGAAGTCGGGGTCGACAACAGAGCCGGCGATACCCATGGAGACGGAGCCCATGGACAGGTAGGCCTCGCCCTTCATCTGCGCAACGGCCAGGCCGGCGGTCGCGTAGTCGAGGAGGCGGGTGCGCACGTCCTCGGGGATGGAGGTGTCGTCAGCGTCCTGCACGTGCTCGCCGTAGATACCGAAGGCGGGGATGCCGATCTGGGCGTGGCCGGCGAGAGCGGCAGCGAGGTACACGGCGCCGGGGCGCTCCGTGCCGTTGAAGCCCCAGATGGCGTGCGGCATCGCGGGGTCCATGTCGGTGGTCTCGGTGCCGTAGCACCAGCAGGGGGTGACCGTCAGGGTCAGGCCGACGTTGTTCGCGCGGAACTTCGCGGCGCAAGCCTGGGCTTCGTGGACGCGGCCGATCGTGGTGTCGGCGATGACGACCTCGACAGGGCTGCCGTCCGGGTAGCGCAGGTTGGAAGTGAAAAGCTCGGCGACGGACTTCGCCATGTTCATGGTCTGCTCTTCGAGCGACTCACGAACGCCCTTGCGGCGGCCGTCAATAGTGGGGCGGATTCCGATGCGGGGGTGGTTTGTCATTATTCCTTCATCCCTCATGGTGACGTCGATGTCGGAGCGCGGGGGCGCTCGCCCCCTCGGATCCTTTGAACAAAAAAGTGCCGGGTCCGCGGATCCCGCCCCACGTGAGTGGAGCGGGACCCGCGGCGGGCCACCGGTTCAGTTTGTCACGTCCCCGGCCCCGGCCTCGTGCCCGATGGAGCTATCGGCTCACTCGTACAGGTTCGCCTTGATGTCAGCGTTGTCGATGTTGGTCTTGTCGTACCAGGCGAAGCCCGAGTCGATGACCTTGGGCAGCTCAGCGCCGTTCAGCGCGGCAACCGCAGCCTTGACCGTGTAGTAGCCGATCTTGACGGGCGACTGGGTCACGGCGCCTGCCTCGGAGCCGGCCTTGATGGCGTCGATCTGGGTCTTGCCCGAGTCGAAGCCGACGACGGTGACGTCCTTACCGGACTCAGCGACACCCTGGACGATGCCGGAGGCAGCGGCCTCGTTGGAGCCGTACATGCCGACGATGTCGGAGTTGGCCTGGATGATGGACAGCGAGGTGTCGGCAGCCTTGGTGACCTCACCGGCGATCTGCTCGTCGAGGAGCTTCAGGTCGGCGGGAGCGTTGGCCTTGAAGTACTCCTTGAAGCCCTCGCAGCGCTGCTTGCCCGTGGTGGAGGTCGAGTCGTGGCAGACCATGCCGACCGAACCCTTCTTGTCCTTCAGGAGCTCGATCATGTGCTTGGCGGCTTCCTCGGCGGCCTTCTTGTTGTCCGTCTGGACGGTGGTCACCGGGATGTCGGACTCGACACCGGAGTCGAAGGCGACGACCGGGATGCCCTTGTCATGGATCTCGGTGAGCAGGTCGGCGGCAGCCTTCGAGTCGAGGGCGGCGAAGCCAATGGCGGCCGGGCCGGAGTCCAGAGCGGACTTCAGCTGGTCGGTCTGCTCGGTCACCTTGGTCTCGTCCTGCGGGCCAACGAAGTTCACCTTGTAGCCCAGCTCCTCGCCGGCCTGCTCGGCGCCTTCCTTCACGGCCTGCCAGAAGCGGTGCTGGAAGCCCTTGGAGACCAGGTAGATGGTCTTGGTGCCGTCACCCTTGACCGCGGCCTTCTCCCAATCCTGCATGTCGCCGGAGGTGTCAACCTTGGCGGAGCCGGAGGACGCGCTCGGCTTGGCGTCGGAGGAGGACGAGGAGGAGGAGTCCGTCGAGGTCGTGCAGGCAGCCAGGCCCAGGGCCATGGAGCCGACGGCGGCGGCGGCGAAGATACGTCCGATGGGGCGCATTGGTTTTCCTTTCGTGGGGGGCGGGAGTGTTCCCGCCTTTGGGGGGGGTGAACCAGCGTTGGTTCACCGGTGTAATTGGGATGGATGAAGGATCAGGCTGCGTTTTCGCGGATGCGACGCAGGTTGTCGATAACGACCGCCAGGAGCAGGACGATACCGGTGACGACGAACTGCCATTCGGCGGCGATACCCATCATCGTCAGGCCCTTCTTCAGGGTCTCCATGAGGATCGCGCCGACCAGGGCGCCGGGGATCGAAGCGCGGCCACCCGACAGGGAGGTGCCGCCGATGACGGCCGCGGCGATGACGTTGAGCTCCATGCCCACGCCCTCGGCGGGCTGGACGAGGCCGTTACGAGCCGAGTACAGGATGGCGCCGATGGCCATGAACGCGCCCGCGACCACATAGATGATGATCTTCCACAGGCGAACGTTGACGCCGGACAGGCGCGTGGCCTCCTCGTTGGAGCCGATCGCGAGGGCGTAGCGGCCCAGCAGGGTCTTGTTCATGAGGAAGGTCGCCAGGATCGTGAGGACCACGAAGATGATGACAGCGTTGGCAACGTAAGGGATGGGCGTGCCGCTAGCGATGAACTTGTAGCCCGGGTTGGCGATCGAGATCGAGGCCTTGTCGGAGATGATCAGCGCCAGGCCTCGGGCGACCATCATCATCGCCAGTGTTGCGATGAATGGCGGCAGGCCGAGGATGGACACATTCAGGCCGTTGACCAGGCCGATCGCCATGCCAACCAGCAGTGTCAGAACGAGGCCGAGGCCGAGCGGCAGGTTCATCTTGTCGCCCGCGAGGAAGATACCGGCCATGACGGCCACGAGGCTCAGGCCCGTACCGACGGAGAGGTCAATGCCCGAAGTGGCGATCACGAATGTTGCGCCGAGCGCCATGACGCCCGTGTAGGCCGACTGCAGGACGATGCCCAGGTAGACCTCACGGTTGACGAACGCGAAGTTGGGCACTGCAAAGCTAAAGAATGCCAGAACGACCAGCAGCGCCAGTGTGACCAGCAGCAGCTGCATGTTGTTCTTCATGAAGGTCTTGAAAGGCGACGGCGCCTCCAGGCCCTTGTTATCGACGACGGCGGTGCTCACGCGTGTACTCCGTTCGCTTCCTCCTGGCCGACGGTGGCCAGTTCCATGATGTTTTCTTGGGTGGCTTCCTCATTGTCGAGGGTGCCGATGATGCGGCCGTGGGCCATGACGGCGATACGGTTCGCCAGGCGCAGGACCTCAGGCAGCTCCGAGGAGATGACGATGATCGCCTTTCCCTGCTGTGCCAGGTTTTCGAGCAGCGTGTAGATCTCGTCCTTCGCGCCCACGTCGATGCCGCGGGTCGGCTCGTCGAAGATCAGGATGTCGGTATCGCGCTCCAGCCACTTGGCCACGACGACCTTCTGCTGATTGCCGCCCGAAAGGCTGCGGACCTCGACGTCGACGCTGGGGGTACGCGTGCGCAGCTTCGCCACGTAATCCTTGGCGACGTCACGCAGCTTCTTGGTGGCAACGACCGATGCGTTCGTGAAGTGGTCCATGGCGGCCATGCCCGTGTTGAAGGACAGGTCCTTGTCGAGGAGCAGGCCGTACTGCTTGCGGTCCTCGGACAGGTAGCCGATTCCGTTCTTCACGGCGTCGTTCGCGCCCTTGATCGTCACCTTCTTGCCGTGGACGTAGATATCGCCCGAGGTGTGGGGGTCAGCGCCGAACAGGGCGCGTGCGACCTCGGTGCGGCCGGCGCCGACCAGGCCCGCAAACCCGAAGATTTCACCCTTCTTGACCTCGAAGGACACGTCGTGGACGGCCTTAACGGTCGAGAGGTGCTCGACGCGCAGGACGGCCTCGTCGGAGAGCGGCTTGGTGGTGGGACGCGCGTCCGCGGGGACCTCGCGGCCGACCATCATCTTGACGACCTCACTCATGGGCGTCGAGGCCGTGTCCACCGTGCCGATGTACTTGCCATCGCGCAGGACCGAGATGCGGTTGGTGAGCTCGGTGAGCTCGGGCATGCGGTGCGTGATGAAGATCAGGCCGGTCGTCGGGCACACGAAGTCGCGCACCAGCTCGAACAGGGACTCGGTCTCGGTCGTGGTCAGAGGAGCCGTGGGCTCGTCCATAACCAGGATCTTCGAGTCGAAGGACAGCGCACGCGCAATTTCCACCATCTGCAGGCGCGCAACCGGCAGGTCGCGGCAGTAGGCGGTGGGATCGATGTTCATGTTGAGGCGCTCGAAAAGCTCGCGCGCATCACGGACCATCTTGCGGTCGTCGACGTATCCAAACTTGGACGTGCCGGGTCGACCGATGTACAGGTTCTGGGCGACGGTCAGGTCAGGAACGATGTTGAGTTCCTGGTGGATGATCGACAGGCCGAGGTCACGTGCGTGCTCCGGCGACTGGATGTCGACCTTCTCTCCCTGCAGCCAGATCTCGCCGCCCGGGTCGGACTTGTGGATACCGGTGAGCACCTTCATGAGCGTGGACTTGCCCGCTCCGTTCTCACCGCAGAGACCCAAGACTTCACCGGGTCGAAGGTCGAGGTCCACGTCGGACAGCGCCTTCACACCGGGGAACGTCTTTGAGATCCCCTTTAGCTCTAGTAAGTTCGTCACTTCTCACCCCTTGGGTACCAGTAACTTCTCTGTTTCTGGAGTTTGCTCCCCCGGCTTCGTTAACGCTAACGGTCACTGTTCCGGAGAATCGCCCTCTTCGGCGTCCTCTTAAGAGTAGAGCATCACAGTGGCCCGCGCGACCCAAATGTCTTTGCATGTAATCAAATCGTAACCGAATGTCAGGACGATTCAGTCTGACATTTCCGCATGATCACGCAGATTTTCAAGGACTGAACGCGCGACAGCGTCCAACCAGTCCTGCTCGACTACACACGCCGCGACCAGCACTTTTCCGCGTGTCGGATCGTGAGGGATCCCCTCTCGTTCCCACTCGGAAAATCCCTCACCTCGTACAGTTGTCGGAAAAGTTCCGTGAACGTTCACGACACGCCACCACGGGACTCCACCGCCCCAGTCGTGCATAATCCGCCCGACGACGCGCGGACCGGTACCAACCGCGCGGGCGATCATGCCGTACGTGGCAACGCGCCCCGCGGGGATTTCTTCCACGACCCGCAGAACAGCCTCGACGAGTTCTTCCCTCACAGCTCGATCATCCTCTCCACGGCCCACAGGACCTCACGTGGATCGATCGGGACCACGGCGAGGTCCGTGTCCGCCAAAGGCTCAGGTTCACATCCGACCGACTCAACTACCTGCGGTTCCAGAGGCTGCTGATCATCACTAGTGACTACAACCGCCTCGTCCACCGCGCTACGCCTCCTCCTCAGGCTACGGCGCCTGCTCGGGCGGCCACGGCCTCGTCGAAAGGCACGCTCCTCCTGCCCCTCATCAAGCTGCAGCGAGAACGCATCGCCCACCTGGTAGGTCACGCCGGAACAATCCAGGACGCGCAGGTGTGCGTACGGCTCTTTCCAAGCGCTATCGGCGCGGAAGGCCACGAAGGCAAAGGCATGAAAGTCCGCGGCATTCAAGGCATCGGCAACGGTCGACCCTTCGGGAGCCACGCAGGAGATGTCGCGCATCGCGCGGAAGGTATTCCATAGCGGTTTGGCTCCCAACTCCATGGTCTCGGCGGGCAGCCAACGCAGGCCATCCACTTTCCCCGTGCGAGGGCCGAGGCGGGTGAAGCCTCGGACGAAGCCGACGACCTCGCTGGGGAGGATCTCGTCAACCTTGACGACACGCGTGCGATGCAGCTCCACGAGCGCGCGGTCCTTGCTGAGCCACACACGCATAAGACGGGGCTTCTGCGCAGCCTTAGAGTGTAGGGCCCACACATCGAGGTGCATCGTCGCCCACGAGGTCGGGGCAAGCTCTCGCCTCGACTGAACCGCATCGTCGGGCGCGTCCAGCATCGCCAGGTAGCTGCGCTTGTCGACCATGACCTTGCCAAGCTGACTGTCATGGAAGCGCCGAGGGAAGGAAGCTCCACGCTCCGGTTCTCCCCAGATGCTCGCGGCCGTGACGAGACGGTCAGCATCACCCCTCCCCCGCGGCTGGTCCAGCCACTCCCGCCAACGCTCCCCGAAAGCCGCGTAGCGCACGCGCATGCGCTTCTCACGCTCAACCGCGCCCTCCCTGGGGGCGACGGGACCGCGCTTCTTCTTGCGAGGCTGGCTCACGACCTTGACGATCGCCTCGATAATCGTGCCGGCAACGAAGGCAATGATCAGAATATGGTAGAGATGATCAGCGATCGCCTGCATGTGTTCCTTCCTCGCCGATCAACAAAAAGCCCCGAGTTCACGAGAACTCGGGGCATCTGCTCCTGCGACTGGATTCGAACCAGTAACCGTCCGATTAACAGTCGGATGCTCTGCCGTTGAGCTACGCAGGATTGCGACAAGAGAAGATATTAGCAGAGACTATTCGGAACTGGCAAGCCAGATACGAGCCTTCAGCTATGCTGCGTGTCACGGACACCCAACTTCCTTGTCTGGAGTGCTCACTCCCATGTGGGATTCTCGATGTCTACCCCCTGCTGTCTCGCAACCGCCTCGATCGCATCGGCGAGCCACTGCCCGAAGCCAACCTGCTGCGAATCGTAGTGTTCGCGGAATCGCTCGTCGTGGATGTACCCGCGCGACATGATGTAGTGCTTGGCAGGCGTGACCGGGAAGAACTCACTGAGAGCTTCTCTATGTTCCTCGACGAGGCCGGCCGCCCTCTCGCTGTCAGGAGCGGCACCATCGCGAATCGCATCGATCATCCTGCGTTCAATGTCATGGAATCGCTCAGCATTCTGCCGCCAGTCGGCGGTTTGCCACGAAGCAGTGCGTTCTCGCGATACACGCCAGTCGGCGGTGTCGCCATAGCGTTCCTCGGCCTCGCTCTGGTGCGCCGCAAAGTCGGCCTCCCCCATGATTTTCCCGATTTCTTCCACGGTGAGCGCCTTGTCGTTCATTGCGTCCTCCAAAAGTATGTCTAGTGCTTCGATCATTGCGTCCGTCTCGCGACGGTGAGCAACAAGCCTCTCTCTTTGCCTCTTCAGGTGTTCGACTGCCGTGTCTCCAGAATCGAGCAGAGACTTAATGTCGATGAGTTTCATCCCCGTCGCCCGGTAGATGACGATCCTCTGGACACGCGCACAATCCTCAGCCGAATAGAGTCGGTAGTTCGACCAGCTCCGCGCGGTGGGAGCGAGGAGCCCCTGCGCTTCCCAGTGGCGCAGCGTTCGCACCGTTAGCGAGAATCGTTCGGCGATTTCTCCGACCGTGTAGAGAATGGTGTCGTTGCTCATGGCATCGATTCTGGCCCCTGACGCCGCGTCATGGTCAAGCGAAAGAAAGTTCCCGTGTCGCGGCCACGTGAAAAACACGCCAGAGCATGCGGGCCCGCCGATCGGGCACACAGAAGTCCCTGACCTGGCAGCTGACGATCCGGATAGGTTACGACGATCCGGATAGGTTACGACGATCCGGATAGGTTAATAAGCTATCCGGATGCTCACAACCTATCCAGATAGCAACAACCTATCCACTTACGCAGCCTGATTCAGCCACTGATGCAGGCCAACGTGAAACCACCATCACCACTGCTCACCCCTAAACAACAACCGTTGAAACCGACAACACCTTTGCAACTGAAAAACGTACTAAAAACACCCATTTCTCACCCGCAAAGGCGATGACGGTTTCACTCCCACACATGTACCAGCGAGCAAAGGCGACGACGGTTTCAAACAGACATGCCGAACAACATCAGCACACCAGGTCCCACTGGTGTGGAGGGCGCCGGAGGGTCCGGAGGGCACGGGCGGGCTTCGAGGCGCGGCGCCGAACGAAGTGAGGTCGCCTAGCCTCGCGGGCGGCCGGGGCCTCCGGCGCCCGGAACACCCGTGGGGCTACAAGCAACAACAAGAACGTGGCAAGCACCGCTGAGACAGCCGAACCAGGCCGCGGTGCTGGTCGGAGGTGGCAGGGCCAGGGCGGGCCTCGAGACGAGGCGAATCGTCCTCAGCACAACAGGCCCACTGGTGTGGAGGGTGCCGGAGGGTCCGGAGGGCCTGGCTGCGGTGCCCGTGGGCGGCGGCGGGGCCTGGCCGGGCTTCGAGGCGACGCGCCGAGCGAAGCTCGCGGCGCGGACGGCTCGCGGGCGGGCCGCCGCCCACGGGCACACAAAGCAGCCCGGCCCAGACATGCGGAAACCCCGCCCCGCAGATGCGGGAGGGGGTTTTCGCTACCCAGTCGGGTATGAAGTCTGAACGATTCAGACGGGGAAAGTCACTTAAGGGTGACCTTGCCGCCGGCCTCTTCGATCTCAGCCTTGGCCTTCTCGGCGTCTTCCTTCTTCGCGGCGGGGAAGATGGTGGAGGGCGCGGAGTCAACCAGGTCCTTGGCTTCCTTGAGGCCCAGGCCGGCCAGGTTCTTGACGACCTTGACGACGGCGATCTTCTTGTCACCGGCGGACTCGAGGACGACCTCGAACTCGTCCTTCTCTTCGGCGGCGGGGGCGTCGGCGGCCGGGGCGGCAACGGCGACGGCTGCGGGGGCAGCGGCCTCAACGTCGAAGGTCTCCTCGAAGAGCTTCACGAAGTCGGAGAGCTCGATGAGGGTCATTTCCTTGAAAGCTGCGATGAGCTCGTCATTGGAGAGCTTAGCCATGAGTGGCATCCTTCCTAATTGGCCTGCACGAGTGCAGATTGTTGGGTAGTTTCACGCAGCCGGGGTGGCCGCGTGGAACATGGCCTGTCTCGTCAGGCCGCCTCGCCCTGCTGCTTTTCGCGCAGAGCATCGATGGTGCGCACTGCCTTGACGGGCAGAGCGTTGAATGCGAACGCCGCCTGACCAATCTTGGCCTTGAGGACGCCTGCAGCCTTGGCCAGCAGGACCTCACGGGACTCGAGATCGGCAAGCTTCTTGACACCCTCGGCGCTCAGCTGAGCGCCGTCCATCGCGCCAGACTTCAGCACGAGGGCGGGGTTGTCCTTAGCAAAATCACGCAGGGTCTTGGCGGCCTCAACGGGCTCGCCGGAGACGAAAGCGATGGCCGTGGGACCCTTGAGGTCCTCAGCCAGGAAGTCGAGACCGACCTCCTTGGCAGCCAGGCGCGCCAGCGTGTTCTTTGCCACGGCGTAGGTCGCGTTCTCGCCCAGGCCGCGACGCAGCTGCTTGAGCTGGCCGACGGTCAGGCCGCGGTACTCGGTCAGCAGGACAGCGTCGGCTGCGCGGAAACGCTCCACGAGCTCGGCAACTGCTGCCACCTTGTCGGACTTCGCCATGGTCCTCCTTCCAGATACGTGACCGTAGGTAAGAAAAAACCCGGCACGCAGGATCGTGTCGGGCATACGCTCGGTTGCAGCAAGGCTGCTCACTCACCTGCGTTGGATTTTCCTCCACTAGCGTGGACACCAACGGTCTTCGGCACGGATCAGCTTAACAGGCCAGGCAATAGCATGCAAGCAACGGGGCGAGCATCACAGACGAGGCCGGGGTTGCGCCCGTCAACGAGCGCCGCTCACACCGCACTCGCACAGCTGCGAGGTCCCCGCCACGGCTCTCGCGGCTACGTCGGCACGTGCGGCATGTGCGTGCACACGTAACGGCGCACAACGAATAAGGCGGGTCCCCGCGCAGCGGCGCTGCGCGGGGACCCGGATGCTTGATCAGCGAGCGAGGCTCACTTCTCGATGAGGTCCTTGACCTTGGTAACATCCACGGGGATGCCGGGGCCCATCGTCGTGGCGACGGCACCCTTGATCAGGTAGCGGCCCTTCGAAGAGGTCGGCTTGAGACGCAGCACCTCGTCCAGGACGGCGGCGTAGTTCTCGGTCAGCTGCTCAGCGGTGAAGGAGGCCTTACCGACGATGAACGCCAGGTTGGCGTGCTTGTCGACGCGGAACTCGATACGACCACCCTTGATCTCCTTGACGGCCTTCGCGACATCCATGGTCACGGTGCCCGTCTTGGGGTTCGGCATGAGGCCACGGGGGCCGAGGACGCGGCCGAGGCGGCCAACCTTGCCCATGAGGTCGGGGGTAGCAACGGCGACATCGAAGTCGGTGTAGCCCTTGGCAACCTTCTCGATGAGCTCGTCGCCGCCGACCTCGTCGGCGCCTGCGTCGATCGCTTCCTGAGCGCGCGGACCAACGGCGAAGACCAAGACCCGGGCGGTCTTGCCGGTGCCGTGCGGCAGGGAAACGGTGCCACGGACCATCTGGTCCGCCTGGCGGGGGTCGACACCCAGTCGGAAGACGACCTCAACGGTCGAATCAAACTTGGTGACGGTGGTCTCCTTGGCCAGCTTCATGGCCTCGAAGGGGGTGTACAGCACGTCCGCGTGGACCTTCTCGGCCGCTGCGCGGTAGCTCTTGGAGCGCTTGGTCATTCTGCTTCTTCTCCTTGCAGTCGTGGGTGTCGGGCAGCGCCTGCCCTACCACGGGGGGGTTGGTTGAGGTCAGCCCTCGACGTTGATGCCCATGGAGCGGGCGGTGCCGGCGATGATCTTGGCCGCAGCCTCGACATCGTTGGCGTTGAGGTCAGCCATCTTGGACTGGCCGATTTCGCGAGCCTGATCCATCGTGATCGAACCAACCTTGACGGTGTTGGGGGTGCCGGAACCCTTCTGGATGCCAGCAGCCTTCTTGATGAGCTCAGCGGCGGGCGGCGTCTTGAGGACGAACGTGAAGGAACGATCCTCGTAGACGGTGATCTCAACGGGGATGATGTTTCCACGCTGCGACTCGGTGGCCGCGTTGTAAGCCTTGGTGAACTCGACGATGTTCACGCCGTGCTGGCCCAGAGCGGGGCCGACGGGCGGTGCGGGGGTAGCGGCGCCGGCTGCGATCTGAAGCTTGATCAGGCCGGTGACCTTCTTCTTCGGTGCCATGAATGCGGGTCTTTCTTCTGAAGTTCTGGCCGACGGGTGTCGGTCAGGGCGGAGCGTTTGGCGTCAGCTCACTGGGTTTCAGTGGGCATAGTGCGCCCTACGCACACAAAAGTAAATCATAACGCGATTCCGGGCTTGATCCCAAGTCCGGGTGCGTGATGTCACTGCTCGAGCTTCTCCACCTGGTCGAAGCCGAGCTCGAGCGGCGTCTCGCGCTCGAAGATGGTGACGAGGACCTTGAGCTTCTGGGTCTCGGGCATGATCTCGGAGATCGTGGCCGACATGGTCTCGAAAGGTCCGTCGGTGACGGTGACGATCTCGCCGACCTCGAACTGGGTCTGGACGACCTGGACGGGTGCGGGCTGATCCTTGGCGGCCTCGGCGGCTTCCTCGAGGACGTTGGGCGTCAGGAGCATGACGACCTCGTCGATCGAGAGCGGCACAGGGTTGTGCTGGTCGCCCACGAAGCCGGTGACGGCGGGGGTTTCCTTGACGACGCGGTACGAGGCCTCGTTGAAGTCCATGCAGACGATCGCGTAGCCGGGGATACGCACGTGGCGCACGCGCTTCTTCGCGTTGCCGCGGTACTCCATGACGTACTCGTCCGGAACCTCGACGGCGAAGATGTAGTCTTCCATGTTCTGCGTGGTGATGCGCTGCTCGAGGTTAGCCTTCACCTTGCGCTCGTGGCCGGAGTAGGTGTGGATGACGTACCAGTCGCCGGGGGACATGTAGAGCTTGCGGCGCAGCTTGGCGATCGCTTCCTCTTCGGACGAGGCCGGGGCCTCGTCGTCCGATTCGGTCTCCTTCTCGGCGACTTCCTCGGTCACCTCATCGACGACTTCCTGGGCGGCTCCGTCGGCCAGCGCCTCGGCACTCTCCTGCTGCACCTCTTCCTGGTGCTCCTCGAAGGCCTGTTCCTCGGTGTAGTTTTCGTCGCTCACGACGTCTCCCTCCTGCAAATGGGGCCGGACCGTAGAAGAAACCCGCCTGCAGCATCCTGCGGGCGGGTTCGTCGGTCTCAGCCGAAGATCAATG
The DNA here is from genome assembly GCA_018375675.1 of Actinomyces sp. GTDB lineage: Bacteria > Actinomycetota > Actinomycetes > Actinomycetales > Actinomycetaceae > Pauljensenia. The sequence continues at coordinate 29,688 of JAHACW010000011.1, forward strand.
CGCTTAGTTTACCGAATCCGAAGTCGAGTAGGCCAGCGAAAAGCATGATTGCGGCGACAAACACAACGACGACGAGGAAGTAGGTCCAGGTCTCGGATCCCGTGGGGTAGGTGACCTTCTTCATTTCGTCAATGACCTGCTTGAAGAAGAGCCAGATGCCACCGAAGAATCCAGGACGCTTCTCCTGCTCCTTGGTGGCGGCGCTACGCTTGCGGGTAGCTTCGTTCTTAGTGCGATCTCGGCGCGAGGATTCAGCATCCGAGGCAACACGATCGGCCATGGGAATCCTCCTACGAAAATGATCAGCCTAATCCGCAGGGCAGGCGGGACTCGAACCCACAACCGCCGGTTTTGGAGACCGGTGCGCTACCAATTGCGCCACTGCCCTACGCAGGAAAACCTGCCTGACGAACATTAGTGGATAAGGCGGCGCTTTGTCCAACCGAGATGCGCGTCGGCGGGTCGCATGCCGCGTAATACCAGCCCCGACCTCGCAAATGAGAGGTAGCCCACGCGCTCATTCTGTGCGCTCCCCGCCACACGCGCGCGCGACGTGGGACCATGGAGGGGTGACCAATACTCCTCGCACCCGTGTCTCTGATCGTTTCAACGCCATCACGCCGTCCGCAACCCTGGCCGTGGACGCGAAGGCCAAGGCCCTCAAGGCCGCCGGCCGTCCGGTGATCGGCTTCGGCGCCGGCGAACCCGACTTCGCCACGCCCGACTACATTGTCGAGGCCGCCGTCAAGGCCGCGCGCAACCCCGCGATGCACCGCTACACGCCCGCCGCCGGCCTGCCCGCGCTGCGCGAGGCCATCGCAGAAAAGACCCTGCGCGACTCCGGCTACGAGGTCTCCCCCGCCGACATCGTCGTCACCAACGGCGGCAAGCAGGCCGTCTTCCAGGCCTTCGCCGCGCTGCTGGGCCCCGGCGACGAGGCGATCCTGCCGACCCCGTACTGGACCACGTACCCCGAGGTCGTCAAGCTCGCCGGCGCGACCCCCGTCGAGGTGTTCGCGGGCGCCGACCAGGACTACAAGGTGACCGTCGAGCAGCTCGAGGCCGCGCGCACGCCTCGCACGAAGGTCCTCCTCATGTGCTCGCCGTCCAACCCGACGGGCAGCGTCTACACGCCCGAGGAGCTGACCGCGATCGGACAGTGGGCCCTCGAGCACGGCATCTGGGTCATCTCGGATGAGATCTACGAGCACCTGCTGTACGAGGACGCGCAGACCGCGCACATCGTCAAGCTGGTGCCCGAGCTGGCCGACCAAGCCGTCATCCTCAACGGCGTTGCCAAGACCTACGCGATGACCGGCTGGCGAGTGGGCTGGATGATCGGCCCCTCCGACGTCATCAAGGCCGCGCTGTCCTTCCAGTCGCACCTGACCTCCAACGTCAACAACGTCGCCCAGGAGGCCGCGCGCGCCGCCGTGTCGGGTTCCCTGGATGCCGTGGACGAGATGCGCGTCGCCTTCGACCGTCGCCGCCGCCTCATCGTTGACATGCTGCGCCAGATCGACGGTTTCGACGTTCCGACCCCCAAGGGCGCGTTCTACGTCTACCCCTCCGTCGAGCGTCTGCTGGGCCGCGAGATCCGCGGCCGCGTGGCCAACACGTCGGGCGAGCTCGCCGACCTGATCCTCGACGAGGTCGAGGTCGCGGCGGTCCCGGGCGAGGCCTTCGGCCCCTCCGGCTTCCTGCGCTTCTCCTACGCCCTGGCCGACGATGACCTCGTCGAGGGCATCACCCGCGTGCAGGAGCTCTTCGCCTGATGCACGTCTCGTTCGAACGGACAGAGCAGGAGGCCCCCCTCGGGACGGTCCTCCTCGCCCACGGGTACGCGGAGCACAGCGGGCGCTACGCCCACCTGCGCTGTGCGCTCACCCGCGCCGGTTACGACGTCGCCTACTACGACCACGCGGGCCACGGGACCTCTGAGGGTCCCCGCGCCCGCGTGGACGTGGGTGCGCTCATCCGCGATTTCGGCGACGCGCGACGGGCGGCCCTCGCCCACGCGCGCACGCCGGACCTGTTCCTGTTCGGACACTCGATGGGCGGCATCATCGCGGCCGCCTCCACGATCCTCGACCCAACGCGGCTGCGCGGCACGGTTCTGTCCGCGCCCGCGCTGCGCCCCCTCCCCCACGTCTCCCCCTCCCAGGCGCGTCGACTGCTGCCGATCGCACGACTGCGCCCCGGCCTCGTCGTGGCGAAGGGTGCGTCCGACATGGAGGTCTCTCCCCTGTCGCGCGACCCGCAGGTCCAGCGCGACTTCGACGCGGACCCGCTCACCTACAAGGGCGGCGTGCCGATCCTGACGGGCGCGACCATGATCATTCAGGGCGACGAGGTCATCGCGCGCGCCGACCGCCTGCGCACTCCGACGCTCGTCATGCACGGGTCGAACGACCTGATGGCGGACCTGCGCGGTTCGCGCGAGCTCGTGCGCGGGGCACGCGCGGCGCACCCGGATGCCGACATCCACCTGCGCATCGTCGACGGCGCCTACCACGAGCTCCTCAACGAGCCCGAGGGTCCCGGCCTGATCCGCGACATCATCATCTGGCTCGGGGAGCACTAGGCCGTGGAAGCGCCCGCTGTCCCTAACCTGACGGCCCCGCGCCCCACCCCACCGGGCAGGCGTGACCTCGCAACCCTCCCCAAGGCGCATCTTCACCTGCACTTCACGGGTGCCATGCGGCCCACCACGATGGTGGAGATGGCGCGCGCGCAGGGCGTGCGCCTGCCCCCTCACCTGCTGCACATCGACGCGGCCTCCATGCCGGCCGACGGGCGCGGGTGGTTCCGTTTCCAGCGTGCCTACGACTCGGCGCGCCACCTCGTGCGCTCCGAGGCCGCGATGCGCCGCCTGATCCGCGAGGCCGCCGAGGACGACGCCGCCGAGGGCTCGGTGCGCATGGAGATTCAGGCCGACCCCACGTCCTACGCACCCTACGTTGGCGGCATCACCCCGGCGCTGGAAATCATCATCGACGAGGCCAGAGCGGCCTCGCGTGATACCGGCGTCGATATCGGGGTGATCGTTGCGGCATCGCGCATGAAGCACCCGTTGGATGCGCGCACGCTCGCGCGCCTGGCCGCGTCGTTTGCTGGGGATGGCCCCGGCGAGGTCGTTGGTTTTGGCCTGTCGAACGACGAGCGCGTGGGCTCCACGGCGTCGTTTGCTCCGGCATTCCGCATCGCGCGCCGCGCCGGGCTCGTCGGTGTTCCGCACGGCGGCGAGCTCCTGGGCCCGTCCTCCGTGCGCGAGGTCGTGTCCACTTTGGCGCCCGCCCGCCTCGGGCACGGGGTGCGCACCAGCGAGGACCCGGACCTGCTGAAGGCCGTCGTGGACGCGGGCATCGCGCTGGAGGTATGCCCGACGTCGAACGTGCACCTGGGCGTCTACACGGACTTTTCGCAGGTGCCGCTGCCGACGCTGCTTTCGGCGGGGGCTACCGTCGCACTGGCGGCGGATGACCCGCTGCTGTTCCGCTCGCGCCTGGTCGCCCAGTACGAGGTCGCGCGCGACGTGTTTGGCCTGTCCGACGAGGCCCTGGCAGACCTGGCGCGGTCCTCTATCGACGCGTCGCTGGCCTCACCGACGCGCAAGGCGGCATGGAAGGCCGACATCGACGCATGGTTGGCGACGCCCGCGGTGTAGGACTGTCTCGGGGTGCACGCGGCGTAGCACTGCGGCGCCCGCGGAGTAGCACTGCGGCGCCCGCGGAGTAGTACTGCGGCGCCCGCGGAGTAGCACTGCGGCGCCCGCGGAGTAGTACTGCGGCGCCCGCGGAGTAGCACTGCGACACCCACGGTGTAGTGCGTAGTGCTTGTGTGGGGTGCGCCCACTTCCCCCGTAATCTCGCATGCAATTCCCCCACACTTCTTTCAAACATTGAAACCAGAACGTTGATATTCTGCGGATTTCAGGCCACATCTCGGGACACCCTGCGGGGAATTGCATGCGAAATTTGGGGAGGTCTCAGCGGAACCTGCGGTATCAACGGGTTCTACCGGGGCGCCAACGCGGTCGCCGACTGGGCACGCGGTATGCGCCAAACCGCAGACCCATTGCATCAAAAACACCGAAAATCGCTCATTTCGAGCCAATGGGTCTGCACTCTGGCGAGATTTCCATTGGGAACCATCCGCACCAGCACGCAACGACTGCCAACACCACCGCGGCGACCGACGGTTCGGATCCGGATAGGTTATGAACACGCGGATAGGTTACGAGCACGCGGATAGGTTATGAAGATATGGATAGGTCATTAACCTATCCATATGTGAATAACCTATCCGGATCGTGACAACCTATCCGCGTTCGATAACCTTCGAAGCCAGGCGGTACACCTGCGAGACTTCCTTAGACTCCAGGTTCCACGTTCCCAGTTCGACTGCGACCAGCTCCGGGTATTTCTTGCTGATGTCCCGCAGCGCGTTTCCCACCGACTTTCGAACATATGCGCTCGCATCGGAGCGCAGGACCGCGAGCCTCCGAATAGCCTCTTGTGGATTGTTGCGAAAGTACGCTCGGCTGGTCCAGATCCTCAGACCTTCCGTGACGGCTCTGCGCACGTTGGGTCGTGGATCGCTCAGCCACTCGTCGATAACGGGAAGCGCCTCTTCATACCCCTTGACAGCGCAGGACTCGTCAATGGCCTTCGCGAGGACCTCTTGGACTCTCCAATTGGAATCCTCTGAGACTTCGTCGCGCAGGAAAGCGAGAACCTGTGGGTCCTGCGACAGGTATCCGAGCAGAAAAACCGCGTACATGCGCACCTGGTAGACCTCGGAGCCATAGGCCAGGTACGCCACGCGCGCGACCGTGTCAGAATCGAAGGAGTCGTAGTCGGCGCGGGCGCGGCTCTCTTCCGCCCGGAAGCCTCTCTCAATGGCCGAGAACTCTCGTTCCAGGCCCTCCACGTACGCCTCCATGCCAGCTGTCCTCACGCTCTGTAGTGGCGGCAGCTGGCGTTACCAGGTGATACCCACCGTGACCGGCTCGGGCACCAGGGTCACGCCGAACGCCTCAAAGACCCGCTCGCGCACGGCGCGGGCCAGGGCCTCGATGTCGGCGCCCGTCGCGCCGCCGCGGTTCGTCAGGGCCAGCACGTGCTTGGTGGACAGGGATGCCCGCGGCGGATCCCCGGCCTCGGGCAGGTGGAATCCCTTCCCGCAGCCCGCGTGGTCGATGAGCCAGGCCGCGCTCGTCTTGACGAGGCCCTCGCCCGCACTAAAGCGCGGCGCGCCCTCGGGCAGGGAGGCGGCCACGGCCTCGAGCAGGATCGGGTTCGTGAAGAAGGAACCGGCGCTCCACGTGTCGTGATCGGCCGCGTCCAGGACCATGCCCTTGCCGCTGCGCAGATCCAGGACGGTGGAGCGAACCAGGGACGCGTCGGCGCACTCCCCTGCCTCGACTCCGAGGCGACGCGCCAGCTCGGCGTACATGACGGGGGCGCTCAGGGGCGAGCGCTCGAGACGGAAGTCGACGGAGAGGACCACCCAGCGGCCGGTCGGTCCCCAGGGACGGTCGCCCAGGCCGGGCTGCCCGACGCTGCGCTTGATCGCCGAGGAGCGGTAGGCGAAGCCGAGGTCGGAGGGCAGCAGGCGCACGACGATACCCGTGAGGCGGTCGTAGGCCTCGACGCTCTCGATGGTCTCGGAGACCTCGTGGCCGTATGCGCCCACGTTCTGCACCGGGGATGCGCCGACGGTGCCGGGGATGCCGGAGAGCGCCTCGAGGCCGGACAGGCCCTCAGACAGCGTCCAGGAGACGAAAGCGTCCCAGACCGTGCCTGCGCCAGCGCGCACGACGACCGAGCCGGAGGGATCCTCGTGGATGATGGAGGCGACCTCATCGAAGGGCTGCACGTCGACGACCGTGCCCTCGAAGGGGGCGTCGGATGCCAGCAGGTTCGACCCGCCACCGACAACGAGGAGCGGGCCTCCGGCGGCGTCGGCTGCTGCGACAGCCTCGACGAGGGCGTCGGTCGTTGAAACGCGCACGTAGGTGGCGATGGGGCCACCCACGCGCAGGGTCGTCAGATCAGCAAGGGTCGTCATGCCCCTAAGCCTAGTCGCCGAAGGCGAGGTCCGTGCGCTTCGTCCCGCGGCGGTCGGGCACCTGCCCGGCGAGCACGATCGCGAGGAGGACCGGAAGGGCCACGAAGGCCAGCGCGCGGTGGTAGCCGATGTGGTCAGCGATGAGGCCGAGGAGCGGCGGGCCGATGAGGGCCGCGCCATAGTTGACGGTCGAGAGCACCGACACGCGCGCGGGCGTCATCACGGGATCGACGGACAGGGCGGAGATGCCCAGCGGGAAGCCGAGGGCCGATCCGATGCCCCACAGGGCAATACCCGCGACCGCGAACAGGTGGTGCGGTGCGAAGGCCACGAGCAGCAGGCCGACGACCGCGCCCGTGAAGGTGATGCGCAGCAGCATTGGCGAGCCCAGGCGCGCCTCGAGACGCGGGGACGCGAAGCGCACGATCGTCATCATGAGAAGGAAGAACGCGAACGCCGCCGAGGCCGCCGCGGTCGAGTAGCCGTAACCGTCCACCATGGACAGGTTGAGCCAGTCGTTCGCTGCGCCCTCCATGAGGCCCGCGCTCATGACCATGAGGGCGATGAGCACGGTCTGCTTTTCGCGCCAAGCAACCCGGGTGAGGCCCTTCGCCTTGTTCGACGAGGCCTCTCCCCCATCACCCTTGTCCTGAGCGGGCGCGAGGGCCGCGACCTCCTCCTTCGTCAGGTAGAAGCCCACGGCGGTGCCGCAGGCGAGAAGCTCGAGGGCCGCCAGGCCGAAGAGGTGGGCTCCGAGGGGCAGCCCCATCTGGGCGGCGAGCGCGCCGAGGAGCGCGCCTCCCAGCATGCCGACCGCGTACATTGCCTGGATGATGGGCACGACGGTGCGGCGCACGGCTGCCTGCACGAGGCCGGCCTCGATGTTCATGGTGGCGCCCCACAGGCCGTTACCGGCTGCCAGGAGCACGAGGCCGGCGGTGGCCAGCGGGATCGAGGCGTTGAGCGCACCGATGCCCGCGCAGATGATGCCGAGAGCCCAGATGAGCACGCCGATGCGGCCCGAGGCCCGCGCGCCAACTTTGGTCACGATCGGGCCAGAGGTCGGCAGGGTCAACAGAGAGCCAAGGGAAGCGATGAGCAGCATCGTGCCGATCGTCGCCGGGGTCAGCCCGAGGTCGTCGCGCACGTCGGGCAGGCGTGAAAGCCACGCGGAGGTGCCGAAACCGAGGCACACGTAGACGATGCCGGTGGCGCGAAGGGCGGCGTGAGCGCGAGAGTGCGGGACGGACATGCTGGGTAATATACGCGCATTCCCGGGAGAAAAACGCAGTGCGCGGGCGGGTGTTGGTCACCCGCCCGCGCACTGTCACAACAGCGACAGGATCAGCCCTCCACGGCCGCCTTGAACCACGTCGTGATCGACGTGGGGTGTGTGATGGCGGTGCCGACGATGACGGCGAAGGCGCCCGCCTCAATGGCGGCGGCGGCCTGCTCGGGCGTGTGAACGCGGCCCTCGCAGATCACGGGGACGTCCGGGAACGCGGCAACGACCTCGCGCAGCAGCTCCAGGTCGGGCCCATCGGTCTTGACGCGGTCGCCCGTGTAGCCGGCCAGGGTCGTGGACACGATGTCCACACCCGCGTCGACGGCACGCTGGGCATCCTCGAAGGAGCCGCAGTCAGCCATGACGAGGGTGCCGTCCTCACGAAGGGCAGCGACGGTCTCGGCGAAGCTCAGGCCGTCCAGGCGCGGGCGGCCCGTCGCATCCAGGGCGACAATGTCGGAGCCGGCCATGACGCAGGCGCGGGCGTGGCGCAGCGAGGGGGTGATGTACACGCCCTCGTGGCCTTCCTTCCACAGGCCGATTACGGGGACGTCGACGCGGCCCTTGATCGCGGAAATGTCGGAGAGGCCCTGGCAGCGGATGGCGGCGGCGCCACCGATCTCGGCGGCGCGGGCGATCTGCGCCATCGTCTCGGGGTGGCGCATGGGCTCGCCCGGGTACGCCTGGACGGAGACGATGAGCTTGCCCTTCAGGTTTGCAATGAGCGGGTGCATGGTGAACTCCTATGCGTGCAGGAAGAAGGAAACGGCTCCGAGCAGCGGCGCGTCGCCGCCGAGGGAACCAACGAGGATGGGGGTGTCGGCGACGGGCGTCATCGCGGAGGCCGCGAAGCCTTCGCGCAGGGCGTCCCACCAGATGTCCCCGGAGCGGGTCATGGACCCGGAGAGGATGACGACAGCCGGGTCCACGCAGTTGACCAACGAGGCCGTGGCCTCGCCGAGCGCGAACGCGGAACGGGAGAAGCAGGCGGCGGCCAGGGCGTTGCCGGATTCGGCAAGCTCCTGCAGGGCGCGCCCGCCGTCAACCTCGGGGTCGGACTCGCCGCGCAGCGAGTCGTACCAGGCCGTGATGCCCGAGCCGGAGCAGAAGGACTCGATGTGTCCCTTGCGGCCGCACGAGCACGTCATGTCGGGGGCGAAGTGGTGGTGAATGTGGCCCACGTGTCCGGCGATGCCGCGCGAACCGAAGGAGACCTGGCGATCTTCGACGAGGGCGCCGCCGATTCCGGTGCCCACCGCGATCGACAGGACGGTGCGGTAGGGCTGACCGGCGCCAAGCGTGGCCTCGCCCAGGCCGTGCGCGTGCACGTCGTTGAGGACGCGCACCTTCAGGCCGGTTGCCTCCTGAAGCAAAGCGCCGAGGGGGGTGCCTCCCCAGCCGGGCATGGTGCCCGTCGCGGAGACGATAGCGCCGGTCGAGGGATCGACGACGCCGGCGCTGGCGACGGCGACACCCGCGACCTGCGGGTGAGAAGCAACCAGGGACGAGGCAAGATCACAGATGCGAGCCGCCACGTCCGCTCCGCCGCGCATCGCGTCGGTGGGGATCGATCCGCGCTCGGTGACCTCGTAGGTGTCACCGGCCTCGACGATGCCCCACCCGACCTTGGTGCCACCGATGTCGAGGGCAAGGAGCGTAGTCATGAGGATCCTTACGAAAAGTCAGGGGTATAAGAAAATCGACGAGGCCGGGGCGCACGCCCGAAGGCGCGCAATATGCGGAACGGAACTGCCCCGGCCTCGTCGACGTATCAGGAGAGCAGGTCGACCGCGCGCAGCACGGACGCGACATGCTCCATGTTGTCGCCCTCGATGGCGGCAACCGGGCGCGGCATCTCAGGCGAATCGAAGACGCCGAGCAGGTGCAGCGCGGCCTTGAAGGCGCCGACGCCCGCACCGAAGCCCTGCACGCCCTTCACCTGGACGATGCGCATGAGCTCCGCGAGGCGGTCCTGCTCGGTGCGCACGGCCTCCCAGTCGCGGCGCTCGTAGGCCTGCCACTGGCGCACGTAGCCCTCGGGGTCCACGTTGGCCAGGCCGGGCACGGAGCCGTCCGCGCCGGACATGTAGGCGCCGTCGACGACGACCTCGTGGCCGGTGAGCAGCTGCATCGGGTGGCCGGCAGCCTCGTTCGCCAGGCACAGCCAGCGGAACGCGACGTCGTCACCGGAGGAGTCCTTGACGCCGTCGATGACGCCATCGCGGCCCAGGCGCATGAGCAGGTCGGGCGACAGCTTCGTGTGCACGCACACGGGGATGTCGTAGGCCCACAGCTCGAGGCTGGTGTTCTCCTTGAGGAGGCGGAAGTGGCGCTCTACCTCGGTCTCGCCGCCGAGGGCGTAGAACGGGGCGGTCGCGACGACGCCGGTGGCGCCGCCGATCTCTTCCACGGCCTTGATGTTCTCGATGACGCGCTCGGTCTCGGTGTCGATAACGCCGACCAGGAGCGGGATGCGGCCGTCGACGATGCGCACGGCTTCGCGCTGGATCTGGGCGCGGCGCTCGGCGGTCGAGAAGGCGACCTCACCGGTGGAGCCGGACACAAACAGGCCGTCAAGGCCGGCCTCGATCAGGCGGTTGATGTGACGCTCAAGCGAGGGGACGTCGAGCTCGCCGTCCTTGAGCGGAATGGCCAGGGGCGGCACAACGCCGCGGATCTTCGAAGACATAATTACATCTCTCCTTCGAGGTTGGGGTGCAGCAGCGAGGGCGCAGCGCCCAGGAGCTTGCGGGTGTAGGGATCCTCCGGGTCGGCGAGCAGCTGTGCGGCCGGCCCTTCTTCGACGACCTTTCCGCCGTTCATAACGGCGATCCGGTCAGACACGTAGCGCACGGTCTGAATATCGTGCGAGATGAAGACCATCGCCAGGCCCAGTTCCTTCTTGAGGTCCGTAAGCAGGTTCAGGATCTGTGCTCGCACCGACACGTCGAGTGCGGAGGTGGGCTCGTCTGCGATGATCGCATCCGGGCCGATGGACAGGGCTCGGGCGATGGCCACGCGCTGGCGCTGGCCACCCGAGAGCTGTCCGGGAAGCGCGTCGAGCGCGCTCGAGGGCAAGCCGACGAGCGAGATCAGTTCGCGCACGCGCCTGGCTCGCGAGACCTCGTTCCCGATGCCGTGCACGCGCAGCGGGTCAGCAAGCTGATCCTGGACGTGCATGCGGGGGTTCAGGGCCGTCGCGGGGTCCTGGAAGACCACGGAGACGACGCGACCGATCTCCCGTCGGGCGGCGGCGCTACGCTTCGTGACCTCTTTGCCGTTGAAGAACACATGGCCGGCGGACGGCATCTGCAGGCCACACATGACGTTCGCGGTCGTGGACTTGCCACAGCCGGACTCGCCGACGATGCCGAGCGTCTGTCCGCGCTCGATGCGCATGTTGACGCCACGCACCGCGTGGACCTTGTTGGGCTTGAACAGGGAGCCGGTACGCGAGGTGAAGGTCACCTCGACGTTCTTCAGTTCGATGATCGGGGTGTTGTCGCTCATCGCGTTTCCTCCTGACCGTTCGTTTCCTGCGCGAAGGCGTCAGCCTCGTCGCGGGGCGGCAGAGCCGCATACACGTGCTCGGGACCGACCTCGGTGAGGACCGGGCGGATGTCCAGTCCATAATCGGGGTGCGAGGACCGCGGTGCGAAGCGGTCGCCCACGGGGAAGTCGCGAGGCGAGGGCACCGTGCCGGGGACCTGGTGGAGTCGGCCAGAGCCGGACTCGATCGAGAGGACGGCGCCCAGCAGGCCGCGCGTGTACTCGTGGGTCGGGTGCGTGAGCAGCTCCTTGGTGGGGGCCTGCTCGATGACCTGGCCGGCGTACATGACGGTGATGTGGTGTGCCACCTCGGCGACGAGCGCCAGGTCGTGGGACACGAAGATCATGGCGAAGCCGAGCTTCTCGCGCAGCTCGTTGAGCAGTGCGATAACCTGCTTCTGGACGGTGACGTCCAGGGCGGTGGTCGGCTCGTCCGCGATGATGAGCTTCGGGTCGCGGGTCAGGGCCATGGCGATGAGAACGCGCTGACGCTGGCCGCCCGAGAGCTCGTGCGGGTAGGACTCGAGGGTGCGCTTGGGATCCAGGCCCACGAGCCAGAGGAGTTCCTCGGCGCTGCGGGTACCACCGCGTCTGGTCAGCTGCTTCATCTGATCCCTGATCAGCATGGCGGGGTTCAGGGACGACAGGGCGTCCTGGTAGATCATGGCCATCTCGTGGCCGAGCAGCGCGCGGCGCTCCTCGGCAGACTTCTCGAGCAGGTTCTCACCCTGGTAGAGGATTTCGCCCGTGATCTCAGCCTTGGGGTCGATGAGGCCCATGATGGTCAGGGCCGTGATCGACTTGCCGCAGCCGGACTCGCCCACGAGGCCCATGGTCTCGCCGGGGCGGACCTTGAAGGAGACGTGGTCGACGACGTTGACGTTGCCGTGACGCTCGAACTTGATGCACAGGTCGTTGACCTCGAGCAGCGGGGTCTTCTCCAGGTGCGCCTCGAAGCGGTCGGTGCGCTTGCCCTCGACGGACTCGAGGTCGTCGAGGCGAGCCTGCAGGGACTCGGCCTGCTCGGCGTAGGCGCGGCGCGGGTCGAGCAGGAGCTTGTCGGCCTCGCGGTCGGTGTCCTTGTCGACCTGAGCGACGGCCGCAGACGCGGGAGCCGCCACCATGGCGTCGGTGATGCCCTCAGACAGAATGTTGAGGCACAGGACCGTGATCATGATGAACAGGCCCGGGAAGAACGCGGTCCACCACTTGCCCAGCAGAACCGACAGGTTCGACGAGGCCTCGGACAGGACGTTGCCCCACGTGGCCACGGTGGTCGCCTGGAGGCCCGATCCGATGAAGGTCAGGGAGGCCTCGAGGATGATCGCGTCGGCGACGAGGACGGTGGCGAACACGAGGACCGGGGCGGCCGTGTTACGCATGACGTGCTTGGTGAGGATCCAGGGAGCGCGGGCGCCAGAGACGATCACCGCACGGACGTAGTCCTCACCGTAGGCGGCCATGACATTCGCGCGAACGATGCGCGACAGCTGCGGGATGTACACGAATGCGATCGAGCAGATGATGACCAGGACCAGGCCGACGGTGTTGCCGGACTTGGACAGCGTACGGCCGAAGACCAGGACGGAGACGGCCGCCATCGCGATGCCGGGCACCGCCATGATGATGTCCATGACGCGCATGATCGCTTCGGAGAAGGACTTGCGCACGACCGCTGCGATCGAGCCGATGATCGCGCCGAAGAAGAGAGCGATCAGGGTCGAGCACAGACCGATCATGAGCGAGAAACGTCCGCCGTACAGGACGCGAGCGAAAATGTCACGGCCGACGTGGTCGGTTCCGAACAGGTGCTCACCGGACGGGGCGCTCCACTTGTCGAAGATGTCATCGGGACCGTAGGGAGAAACGTAGGGCGCCAGGATCGAGACGAGGACGATGAGGGCAAGGAGGCCCATCGCGATCTTCGATCCGGTGGACATCGCACCGATGCGCGAGAAACGTGCGCCCTTCGCGGTGACCTTGCCGAGCTTTTCTTTCTGATTCATGCCTCACACCGACCTAATACGCGGATTGATGAGCAGGTAGAGCATGTCAACGATGATGTTGACGACGATGAACGCGATCGCGACGACGAGCGCGCCACCCTGCACCAGGGTGACCCAGTTTTCCTGGATGCCCTTGAGCAGGACCGCCTTACCCATTCCATCGATGGAGAAGATAATTTCGATGACGACCGCGCCACCCATCAGGTAGCCGATACGCAGGCCGAGGACGGTCACGGGCGTGATGAGCGCGTTACGCAGCACGTTGCGGGCCACGACGATGCCCTTGGGGATGCCGGCGCCGACCGCAGTGCGGACGTAGTCGCGGTCCAGTTCCTCAACCATTGAGGTACGCACGACTCGCGTCATCTGACCGATGACGGGAACTGCCAGGGCGATAGCCGGAAGGAGCATCCGCAGGAACCAGCCGCTCGGATCTTCGCTGAACGCGGGCAGCGGGCCGGAGACCGGAAGCTTCTGAACAAAACCGAGGACCAGCAGCGCTGCCAGCCAGAAGGACGGGGTGCCGATGCCGATGACCGAGAACACGCGGATGACCTGGTCAGGCCAGCGGTCGCGGTACAGAGCGGCGAGAACACCGAGGGGGAAGGCGATGATGACGGCGAAGAACAGGCCGAGGAAGGTGAGCTGCAGGGTGATCGGAAGAGCCTGAGCAACCAGATCGGTCACGTGGTTGGACGTGCCAACGCCGTAGGTGCCAAGGTCACCGTGGAGCATGTTCCACAGGTAGTGACCGTACTGAACGAAGAAGGGGTCGTTGAGACCGTGCTGCACACGGTACTCTTCGAGGGCTTCGGGGGTCGCGGTCTCGCCCAGTGCCGAGTAGGCCGGGTCGATGGGAGACAGCGACATGATGAAGAAGACGAGGAAGGACACGCCGACCACCATGATCGGCAGGGCCACCAAACGTCGTCCGATGAGTCGCAGAAGGTTATTCACTGCTAGACCTCCATTTCAACGGATTTTGGCAATAAGAAAGGAGGGGTGGCGCCCGGCTGTGGCGTCTGCCTCAGGGTGGGGCTCCACCCCTCCTTTCTTCGTGGTCCCTAGGGGACTTACTTAGCGCTCACACCGAGCAGCTGCAGGCCGGTGGAGGAGATCGGCTGGAATCCTTCCACCTTCTGGGGGTTGGATCCAGTGATCATGTTGCGGAACACGAGCGGGAAGATCACGGTCTTCTCGGCGAGCAGATCCTGAGCCTCGCCCCACTTGGCCTTGGCGGCGTCACCGTCGAGCTGAACGGCCTCGTCCATGATGGACTGCAGCTTGTTGAAGGACTCGGGGTCCGAGACCTGCCAGCCGTCACGCTTCTTGGTCCAGACGTTGTCACCGTTCCACCAGGAGATGATGATGCCGGGGTCGGTGCCGAAGACCGAGGGGTCGCCGGGGGCCAGGACGATGTCGTAGGAGGGGTTGTCAACGTCGGTGACGTTGGCGTAGAGGTCAGACGAAGCCATCTGGGTGTGGTTGACCTTCAGGCCCAGGGCCTCCAGGTCGGACTTGATCTGGGGAACCAGGGAGAGGACCCACGGGTGGTCCGTCGACACCAGGTTGACCTCGAGGCCGGAGACGCCAGCGTCGCTCAGGAGCTTGGTGGCGGCATCCTTGTCGTAGGACAGATCGGTCGAAGGCTTCTTGTAGGCGGGGTTCGCCTCGGGCAGGAAGGAGGTCGCCTCGACAGCCTGGCCCTCGAGCGCGGAGCTGATCAGCTTCTGCTTGTCGATGGACTTGAGGATCGCGCGGCGAACCTCGGGCTTGTCGAAGGGGGCCTTCTGCGTGTTGAACATCAGGAAGGGGTTGCCGTAGCCGGGCTTGGACTCAACGTTCCAGCCAGCGCCCTTGAGCTGATCCTGCGCGGAGGCGGGAACGGCTTCCATGATGTCGACCGTGCCACCGATGGCGGCGGCGAGGCGGGCGGAGTCATCCTTGAGGGACTGCCACTTGAGGGTGGCGACCTTCGCGGGCTCGTTACCGGTGTAGTTCTCGTTCGGAACAGCGGTGATCTCGGTCGCCGTGATGTTCTCGTACTTGTAGGGGCCGGTACCGATCGGCTTCGCCTTGAGCGAGTCTTCGTCCATCGACGCGGGGACAACGCGGACGTTGACGAAACGCTCCTTCAGGTTGGCGAAGGGGTGCTTCAGCTTGATCGTGATGGTGTTGTCATCCTTGGCTTCGACGGAATCGACGAAGGTGAAGAACTGACGGTAGATCGACTTCTCGGAGGTCGCACGCTCGTAGGAGGCCACGAAGTCGGCGGCGGTCACGGGGGTGCCGTCGGAGAACTTCGCGCCGTCGCGCAGCTTCACCTCGTACTCGGTGTCGGAGATCTTCTCCGGGTCACCGGCGGCCAGCGCGGGGCTGACGGAGTAGTCGGCCATGTTGAAACGGTACAGGCCCTCGAGGACCTGCCAGTTCGCACCCATGCCGAGAGCCGAGGTGGTGATCGGACCGTAATCGGTGGTCTCGTAGGCGACACCGGCGGTGATCATACCCTTCGGTCCTTCGGAGGCCTTGGAGCCGCCGTCGGTCGACGTGGTGCTGGTGGACGATCCGCCGCCGCACGCGGTCAGGATCATGGCGGCAGCTGCGGTCAGTGCAGCGCCGGTTGCGAAGTGTTTGCGCATTCGCATGTTCTCGCTCCTCATCTTCGAGAATTGGGACGTGCGGTTCTGTTGTTCCGCTCGCTATACTAATTCTATGTTGTCTGACAAATTAGTGCAAGCGATATCACCACAATCGCCCCCAGGAACCAATCAGAACCGACCCATACCGACACAGATTGACTCAAGATCCTCGGTAACGATGGATGCAATCAAGTCCTACATTTTGCGACATGGATTACACCCGGGCGATCGCCTCCCAACAGAATCGGCACTATGCGCCGACCTTGGCGTTTCGCGCTCGTCCGTGCGAGAAGCTCTCCGACGTCTCCAGGCCCTCGACATCGTGACGGTCCGTCAGGGTTCGGGATCCTACGTCGGCGAGATGTCGATGCAGCCGCTCGTCGAGACCCTCGTCCTGCGCGCCGCCCTCGACGAGATCAACGGCGCACAGTCCCTGCACGCGATCATCGACACGCGCCGGGCCCTCGACCTCGGGATCGCGGTCCCGCTCACCCGAGCCATGAAGGGCACGACGAACCCGCACCTGTGGGAGCTCGTCGAGGCGATGACCGAATACGCACACTCAGGTTCGACCTACCTCGAGCAGGACATCGCGTTCCACTCCGGCCTCCTCGCCTACGTCGAGAACGAACTCATGCACCAGCTGGTGGCAGCCATGTGGCTCGTCCACCAGAGCGTGACGCCACAGCTGGCCGCAGCGTCGCGCCAGGAAATGGAAGACACCGCCGAGGCCCACGCGGCCATCCTGCGAGCCTGCGAGGCCGGCGACCTCGAGGCATACACCGCCGCCGTCGAGGCACACTACGCCCCACTCCTCGCGATCATCGAAGGTCGCTAGAGCACACAGAAAAACCCGGAGCGTTGTGGGGGCACGCGCACCGGGTTTTCTGTATCCACTTAGCGACGAATCGCAGCCTCCCACAGGCCGCGGTCGCGCTCAAAGACCACCACGGCCTCGTCCCCAGCGGACGTGAGATCGCTGTAGCCGAAGACACCATCCCCGAAGGAAGCGACGGCCTGGGAGACAACTGGCCCCTCCCACGGGGGCGCCAGGCGGAGAATCTCGCCACCGGCCCGCGCGTCGCGCCGACCCGGATGCACGAACAGATCGCCAACCATGCGCGCATTGCAGCCCGGGTCATCGAGCTCCCATAGGCACCCACCCTCCCAGGTGCGCCCGTCTCCCCACGCAAGGTAACGCGCGCCGGAGCCTCGTCCCTCAAAACCCTGGATCCGGCAGTTCGCGACAAGGCGACCGTCCCACACGCCGAGCGTCGTCTCGTCGAGGAGCACTCCCCCGTCACCAACAAGCGGGTCCGCCACACCGACGAGGCGACCCGCGCGTGCGTAGACGACGCGCACGTGAGTCTCATCCCCCACGCGCACGACGTAGGGCAGGGCCACGGCTCCGTCCAGCGCAATCGTGCCTCCAGACGTCGCAAACAGCGCGTCGGCACCTGTGAGCTCATAGAGCTCGTCCGTCATATCCACGTAGGCGAGGTCCTCGGGACCGCTCCCCCACGCCCACCAGGCCCGCAGGCGCTCACCATCCGCTCTCGAATCCATGTAGCCGACGCGCCCATCCGTCGATGCGAACGCCAGATGCAGAAAGCCGTCACCATCCACGCCGACGCACGCGTCCGAAGAGACGGGCGGGCCGCCGGCCGGAAGCGGGTGCGGCTCACTCCACTGCCCCGCCCCCTCGCGCACCATCCACAGGATGCGGTTCGGATTCGGCAGATCCGAGGCCATCGTCAGCCCGTTAAAGTCAGATCCCGTGCCCGAGGCCGGGGCCGGCCGCTCGTCAAAAAACAACACTGTGCGCTCGTCCACGAGCGTCACGAGGCCGGGGATGCGCACCTCGCCCGCCCCCTTCGGGGCGACGATACAGCGGAAATCAACGGAGTCAGTCATGTGCCCAGGATAACAAAGACAGACGCACGCAGATACAAAGAACCCCGGGGAACAATGTTCCTCGGGGCTTTGAGACGGAAGCCGTCAGCGGGTCTCGCGGTGCGCCGTCGACTTGTGGCAGCGCGGGCAGTACTTCGCCAGCTCGAGACGATCCGGCGTGTTACGACGGTTCTTCTTGGTGATGTAGTTGCGCTCCTTGCACTCCGAGCAGGCCAGAGTGATCTTGGGGCGAACGTCCTGGGACTTGCTTGCCACGGTTGTTTCCCTCGCTTAGTTTCGTCGCTCATGCGACCTGTCGGATCAAAGAATTGGTAGCGGGGGCGGGGCTCGAACCCGCGACCTCACGATTATGAGTCGTGCGCTCTGACCAGCTGAGCTACCCCGCCGCCGGAAGCGGATAAATCCGCGACCGGAGCCCCGAAAGGGAATCGAACCCTTGACCTTCTCCTTACCATGGAGACGCTCTGCCTACTGAGCTATCGGGGCAACGCCGGAAAGCCTATCTCATCTCCGACTGCCGAAGCAATCCCGGAGCCTGAGAATGACATCACAGGCGTTACTCACTGAAACCAGCGAGTGGTGGCAGGTGAGGGATTCGAACCCCCGAAGCACGAAGCGTCTGATTTACAGTCAGATCCATTTGGCCGCTTTGGTAACCTGCCGTGCGCCGCTCTCGCGGTGCCGTGAAAGAATAGCATTAAAATGATCCCGAGCGCCAATCGGAATGACGATTGGCTGAATTCCAACGAAAGGTGCACCCATGGCAGACTCCTCCTTCGACGTTGTCTCCAAGCTCGACCGCCAGGAGGTCGACAACGCCGTCAACCAGACCGCCAAGGAGATCGCCAACCGCTACGACTTCCGCGGCGTCGACGCCGCCATCTCCCTCAGCGGCGACACGATCGCAATGGAGGCGAACTCCGCTTCCCGCGTCATGGCAATCCTCGACGTCCTCCAGTCCAAGCTGATCCGCCGCGGCCTGTCGCTGAAGGTCCTGGACTACAAGGACCGCGAACCCAAGGCCTCGGGCAAGCTCTTCAAGCTCGCCTGCCCCCTCAAGGAAGGCATCCCGCAGGACACCGCGAAGAAGATCTCCAAGCTCATCCGCGAGGAAGGCCCCAAGGGCGTCAAGGCACAGATCCAGGGTGACGAACTTCGCGTTTCTTCGAAGTCCCGCGACGACCTGCAGGCCGTCATCACCCTCCTGAAGGGCCCCAAGGGCGAGGAGCTGGACGTCGCCCTCCAGTTCGTGAACTACCGCTGACCACCGCGTGTGCGGGGGCGGGCGGCCGGAATGAACCGGCCGCCCGCCCCCGCGTTAACAAGGCCTAATAGCCCGCGATTTTCTCCAGTCGCGCAATGCGCTGCTCCATCGGCGGGTGCGTCGAAAACAGGCGCATGAAGGACTGCCCACGGAAAGGGTTCGCGATCATCATCGCGGCCACGTTGCGTGTGCGCGGGGTGTCTTCCATCGGGCGTCGATCCGTCGCCATCTCCAGCTTGCGCAGCGCCGACGCCAGTGCCAGCGGATCCTGCGTGAGCATCGCGCCGTCTTCGTCAGCATCGAACTCACGCGTGCGCGACAGCGAAAACTGAATCAGCATCGACGCAAAAGGCGCAAGCAAGCTGAGAACGAGCATGCCAACAAACCCCATGCCGCCGCTACCGTCACGTCCGTTACGACCACCGAAGAACATGAAGAACTGCGCGACCGACGCGATGACGCCACCCATCGCCGCAGCAACGGACGTCGTCAGAATGTCGCGGTTATAGACATGCATCAGCTCGTGACCCAGCACTCCGCGCAGCTCACGCTCATTGAGAATAGCCAGGATGCCCTCCGTGCAGCACACCGCCGCATTGTTCGGGTTACGCCCCGTCGCAAACGCGTTCGGCGTCAAGGAGGGCGCCACCCAGATCGACGGCATCGGCTGCTGTGCGCGCGCAGACAGCTCACGAACGATCGCGTACAGCTGCGGCTGCTGCATCTCAGTGACCCGGTACGCGCCCATCGACCTCAGCGCAATCGTCGCCGAATTCCAGTACGAATACGCAGTCTGAGCGAGGCCCAATCCCGCGAACACAAACAACCACACCGCACGCCCCGTACCCGAAGCAATGAGCGCGCCAATAGCGAGCAGCAGCGCCCACATGCCTCCCAGCAGGAGCGTCGTCTTCAGACCGTTGTGATAGTTGCGGTGCACCAT
>JAHACW010000012.1 GCA_018375675.1 Actinomyces sp.
TGTCCTTCACGAACTACGGTCAGGGGCACAACTCCAGCAAGGATGACGCCGTCGCCTCGATCCTGCAGGCCTCCGAGCAGCGCGCCGAGGGTGCGCCGAGCCTCCCCGCTGCTGTCGTTGAGAACAGTAGCGGCCTCGGGCTCGCGGTGGTCGACACCGCGACGGGCGCGATCCGCGTGGGCGACTCCGAGACCCCGCTGCACGAGGTGTCCGGCACCTACGCGGCCGGCGTCATCAGCGCGGTCGACGGTTACAAGGTCCTGACGCTCGCCGATATTCTCAAGCCCGAGGTGCAGAAGAAGGTTTCCGCCATCAAGGTTCCGGTCTCCGACAATCCGAATGACGGAAGCTACCGCAGCGATGACGGATCGACCGCCTACCTGGCCAAGTCCCGCTACAACTACGACGAGGCCGCCGACACCCTGACCGACACGACGACCGGCGTCGTCTACACGGCCAACAACAAGATCGGCGCCTTTGTTGATGTGGACGGCAATCAGATTGACCCGGGCTGGCGCGTGTTCGTCGGCTTCGACAACTACATGAACATGTTCGCCCGCGGCGACCTGGCTGGTCCCTTCCTGAAGGCCCTGCTGTGGTCCTTCGTCTTCGCCGCGGTCTCGGTCCTGTCGACCTTCGCGCTCGGCCTGATCCTGGGCCTCGTGTTCGCAGACAAGCGCATCAAGGGTCGCAAGATCTACCAGTCCCTCATGATCCTGCCCTACGCCTTCCCGGCCTTCCTGGCCACCCTGGTGTGGAAGGGCATGCTCAACACGGACTTCGGCTTCATCAATGACGTTCTGCTCGGCGGTGCGAACATCCCGTGGCTGACGGACGGAACGCTGGCGAAGTTCTCGATCCTGGGCGTGAACCTGTGGCTGGGCTTCCCCTACATGTTCCTCGTGTGCCTGGGTGCCCTGCAGTCCCTGCCGGGTGACGTCGAAGAGGCCGCGAAGATCGACGGCGCCTCCGGCCTGCGCACCGTGTGGTCCATCAAGCTGCCGCTCGTGCTGCAGTCGACCGTTCCGCTGCTGATCGCCTCCTTCGCGTTCAACTTCAACAACTTCTCGCTCATCTACATGCTGACCGGCGGTGGCCCGAACTACCCAGGCTTGGATGTCGGCCAGACTGACATCCTGATCTCGATGGTCTACAAGATCGCGATCGAATCGGGTTCCCCGAACTACGGCCTGGCCTCGGCCATGTCCATCGTTATCTTCATCGTCGTGGGCGTGATCGCGTGGCTTGGTTTCCGCCAGACGAAGACCCTTGAGGAGCTGTGATGAGCGCTGCAACTGTGAAGAAGAACCGTGAGTCTACCCTGAAGGGTGCGCGCTGGTGGAAAGAGGTCGGTTGGCGCCACATCGTCGCCATCCTGATGATCATCTACTGCCTGGTCCCGCTGCTCTACGTCCTGTCGGTGTCCCTGAACCCCGGCGCGACGCTCACCGGCTCGAACCAGCTTTTCTCGAAGGTGTCGTTCGAGAACTTCGCGGCCCTGGGTAGTGGCCAGTACTCCGCGTACTGGTCGTGGGTCCTGAACTCCCTCATCGTGTCGACCACGACCGCTGTGGGCACCGTCCTCATGGGTGCTGCTGCCGCCTACGCGTTCAGCCGCTTCCGCTTCAAGGGGCGCCGCGCGACCCTGACCGGCCTGCTGCTGGTGCAGATGTTCCCTCAGATGCTGGCCTTCGTGGCCCTCTACCTGCTGCTCCTGGGCATTCAGGACATCTTCCCGGTCCTCGGCCTGAACTCCAAGCTCGGCCTGATCTGCGTCTACCTCGGTGGTGCGCTTGGCTCGAACACCTTCCTGCTCTACGGCTTCTTCAACTCGATCCCGCGTTCGCTGGATGAGGCGGCCATGATCGACGGTGCGACTCACGCCCAGACCTTCTGGACGATCATCATGCCGCTGGTTCGCCCCGTCCTGGCGGTCGTCGGCCTGCTGAGCTTCATCTCCTCGCTCGGCGACTTCGTGATCGCGAAGGTTGTCCTGCAGGACCAGGGTCAGTTCACCCTCGCTGTCGGCATGTACATGTGGGCGGCTGACGCTCGTACGGCTCCGTGGGGCATCTTCGCGGCTGGCTCAGTCATCGCGGCCATCCCGGTGATCCTGCTGTTCCAGTACCTGCAGAAGTACATCGTCTCCGGCCTGACCGCCGGCGGCGTCAAGGAGTAAGCGCTCCTCCGCGCCCTCCTGCCTAGCCAGCCCCGGCCTCGTCCCCTATCCCCGTGGGACGAGGCCGGGGCTGTTTTGTGCGTTTGGGTGTGGGGGGAGTGGGGGTGATGCGAGGGGCGTATGGCGAGACTGCTTGACAGGTTGGTTGGTTATATGGTTCATTAGTCATGTAATGAACCACTGAAGCTGAAGGGAGGACTTGCGCATGGCACCCACGTTCGTCTCGGGGATCCCGATCTACGTCCAGATCGCCGACGACATCCGCGCGCAGATCCTGCGCGGCACCCTGCGTGCCGGGGACCAGCTCACCTCCACCACGGAGTACTCCGCGACCTACCGCATCAACCCGGCCACTGTCGGCAAGGCCTTCGCGATCCTCGTCGACGAGGGCCTGGTGGAGAAGCGGCGCGGTATCGGCATGTTCGTCGCCGAAGGCGCCCGCCGCGCGCTCGTGGCTGACGGGCTCGCGTCCTACGTGGAGGAGACCCTGAACCCCGCCGTCGAAGCGGGCCTGGCCCTGGGCCTCGACATCGACGCCATCATCGACCACGTCCGCGCCTACGGCGCCGACACAACCGCCAAGGACAACTCATGATCACCCTCAACTCCATCAGTCACACGTATCCGGGAGAGAATGAGGCGGCGCTGCGCGATGTCTCCCTCACCCTCGGAGACGCCACCGTCACCGCCCTCGTCGGCCCCAATGGCTCGGGCAAGACGACGCTCATGCAGATTCTTGGTGGCCTGCTTCCGCCGTCGTCAGGAAATGTGTCCCTATGTGGAACGGAGGTGAGCTCTAACGACCTACTCGGTTACTCAATCGTGGTCTCTTCCGACAGGGACTTTGATAATTCCCCGGCTTCGGCCATGGTCGCCTATGCCGCGCTGCGCACGACCTGGGATCAGAAACTCTTCGACCACTACGTTCAACGTTTCTCCTTCCAACTGAAGGGGCGCAAGACGCTGAGCAAGATGTCATCGGGGCAGGCTGCCATCCTGGCCGGCGCTGTGGCACTGGCATCGGGTGCGCCCATTACCGTCCTCGATGAGATTCAAGCCCCCATGGACGTTCCCACCCGATACGCGTTCTACGAGGAACTGCTCACCCTGGCCTCCGACAGCATGGAGGGACGGCGCCCGCGGCGCGCCTTCGTTGTGTCCTCACATATGGTCTCCGAACTCGAAAACGTTGCCGAGGATGTTGTCGCCCTCAAAAATGGGCGTTTGCTTGCCCATGAGAGCGTTGACGAGTTCACTTCGCGCATCCGTGCGATTACCGGTAACGCCGCCGACGTGGAACGCTTCCTGGTCGATCATTCCGATATCGCCGTCATCACTTCTCGTGCGCTTGGGTCCGCACGAGAAGTCATCGTGGATCTGCGTGGCCGTGGTGTCACTGACCATGAGATTGCATCCCACTCACTGACCTCCTCACCCTGTTCCTTCCAGGACGCCTTCGCCTACCTCATCCAGGAGAACGACCAATGAGCACTGCGACCCCCGACCTTATCAAATCCGCCCCCTCACCCCTGCGCATTGGCCTTGTTAACTCGAGATTCACTGTGGTGCTCTACCTGCTGATAGTGAGCGGCCAGTTCCTGGTCAACTTCGTGATCAACGGCATCGTCTACCTATCAGTCTCCGATGTCACCAAGAACATTGAACAGACCGCCACAAACTCCGCTTTTGTCACGGGTATTTTCCTCTTTATCTGGGGTATTCTCTGCGCCACCGTCGACTTGCGAGCCTCTGCTCTCAGCGGTGGATCACGCACCGCGCTCACTGTGGCGAGTTACGTGCACTCCATTGTCATCATTGGCCTGGGGACTCTCATCTGGTGGCTTCTTATCGCCATTCACCCCCTGCTCTTCGTTATGGGACGGCAGTCCTTGCCTCTCGGCGTCGACTCGTGGATTTTTGTTCTTCTCGCATGGGTGGCGTGTGACGGAGCTGGGCGCTTCATTGGTGGACTTTCCCGCTGTGTTGGGGGGACCTGGAAGCGAGTCTTTGCCCTCATGGGTGCGATTCCGCTGGGTATCTGTGGCATTGGTGTGCCGGTCATGTGGCTGGTCCTCGACCTCGTCCACAAGTCTGGCTACCTGCCCCCGATGCCCACGGCCCTTTACCTGCTGGGCCTTATCTCTCTGATGGTCGTGGCCGCTGGCTGGTCGCTGACCGCCTCTGGGCACATCCGGCGCGTCGGCTGAACGACAGGTGCGCCCTGCGCGCGTGACCCGTCACGCGGCCCCGGCCTCGTTCCCTCCCGTAGGAGCGACGAGGCCGGGGCTGTTTTATGCATTCGGGCGTGTTGTGGTAGCTCCCTGTGAGTGTCCAGGAGCTGCGAGTTGCTGTGGGGGGATGCTCAGGCGCTACTTGTTGCTGAGTGCGGCACCGTAGTTCTGTGCGCGCCCTGCAATTTCGCATGCAATTCGATGATGGAATGTTCAATCAAGTGCTAAAAATGGCGGAATTTCAACGCTATGGTTTCAAATCATGAAATAGGTAAAGGGGAATTGCCTGCGACTTTTGGGGTGCTGTGCTTGGTGAGCGTGGGTGGTGGCTGTCGGCGCTGTCGGCTCTGTCGGTGCTGGCATGCGCGCATCCGGATAGGTTCGAGGTTGGCGTGCTCGCACTCGCTGTAGCGGAGCCTGACCCTCCTGATCCGGATAGGTTACGACGATGTGGATAGGTTATTGACATCTGGATAGGTTAATAACCTATCCAGATCTGCATTACCTATCCGGATCTTCATTACCTATCCAGAACTTCATAACCTATCCGTGACTGCGCTCGAGGAGAGTGCCGCAGGACCCAGCCAGCACTCCAAGCCCGCACCTGTGGTGGGATCCATGAGTGAGCAAGGGCCCGGAAGCGCCCGAAACAGTAGTTATCGACTAGTATCGATGGCGACACGACAGCCAGTCGTGCCCCAAATACTCAAGGAGTGACAAGTGGCTAAGGGACCCTCCCGCCTCGACAACGTGATCAGCCTGGCCAAGCGCCGCGGCTTCGTCTTCCCCTGCGGTGACATCTACGGTGGCACCCGCTCCGCGTGGGACTACGGCCCGCTCGGCGTGGAACTGAAGGAAAACATCAAGCGCGCCTGGTGGAACGCCATGGTCCGCCGCCGCGCCGATGTCGTCGGCCTGGACTCCTCCGTCATTCTCCCGCGCGAAGTGTGGGTTGCCTCCGGCCACGTCAAGGCCTTCACCGACCCGCTCATCGAGTGCCTCAACTGCCACAAGCGCGCCCGCCAGGACCAGCTCATCGAAGAGCTCGCCGAAAAGAAGGGCGTCGAAGAGTCCTCGCTGTCCAACGCCGACATCGCCTGCCCAAACTGTGGTGTGCGCGGCCAGTGGACCGAGCCCCGCGCCTTCTCCGGCCTGCTCAAGACCTACCTGGGCCCCGTCGACGACGAGGCCGGCCTGCACTACCTGCGCCCCGAGACCGCCCAGGGCATCTTCGTCAACTACGCGAACGTCATGAACGCCGCGCGCAAGAAGCCGCCGTTCGGCATCGGCCAGATCGGCAAGTCCTTCCGCAACGAGATCACGCCCGGCAACTTCATCTTCCGTACCCGCGAGTTCGAGCAGATGGAACTCGAGTTCTTCTGCGAGCCCGGCACCGATGAGGAATGGCACCAGTACTGGATCGACTACCGCAAGGCCTGGTACGTGGACCTGGGTATCGACCCGGAGAACCTGCGCGAGTACGAGCACCCGCAGGAGAAGCTCTCGCACTACTCCAAGCGCACCGTCGACCTGGAATACCGCTTCGGCTTCCAGGGCAGCGAGTGGGGTGAGCTCGAAGGCATCGCCAACCGCACCGACTACGACCTGACCGTCCACTCCGAGGCCTCCGGCGCGAAGCTCGACTACTTCGACCCGAACACCAAGGAACGCTGGACCCCCTACGTCATCGAGCCCTCGGCGGGCCTGACCCGTTCCCTCATGGCCTTCCTCATCGAGGCCTACCACGAGGACGAGGCCCCCAACGCCAAGGGAGGCGTCGACAAGCGCGTCGTGCTCAAGCTGGACCCGCGCCTGGCCCCCGTCAAGGCCGCCGTCCTGCCCCTGTCCCGCAAGCCCGAACTGACCGGCCCCGCCCAGGAGCTGGCCGACGAGCTGCGCGGCATCTGGAACGTCGACTATGACGACGCCGGTGCCGTTGGCCGCCGCTACCGTCGCCAGGACGAGATCGGCACGCCGTTCTGCATCACCTACGACTTCGACTCGATCGAGGACCACGCCGTCACCATCCGTGAGCGTGACACGATGGAGCAGGTACGCATCCCGCTCGACAAGGTCAAGTCGTACCTGATCGAACGCCTGGGCTGCTGACTTGCAGATAGCCTCAACATCCGCAGCGGCCCCGCTACAAGTGGGGCCGCTGCGCCTGTGGACACCCGTCGTCCTGGCCCCCATGGCCGGGGTGACGGACGTGCCCTTCCGACGCCTGTGCCGCATCATGGGCGAGTCGGGCTTGCCCAACCACCTGAGGCCCACCGGCATCCCCTCCTGGGCGGCCGAGTCGGGGCAGGAGGCCACGGCCTCGTCCCCGAAGAGCCCTGGTCAGGCGTCCGATGAGCCGCACCACGTCGCCATCCCGCGCGTGGATGCGCCCGCCGGCCTGTACGTCACCGAGATGGTGACCAGCCGCGCCCTCGTCGAGGAGAATGAGCGCACCCTGGAGATGGTGCGCCCCGACCCCGCCGAGCGCGTGCGAAGCCTGCAGCTCTACGGCGTCAACCCCGCCGTCATGGCGAAGGCCGCGACGATGCTCGTCGAGCGCGACCTCACCGATCACATCGACCTGAACTTCGGGTGCCCCGTCCCCAAGGTGACGAAGAAGGGCGGGGGAGCGGCCCTGCCCTGGAAGCGCGACCTGTTCTCCGACCTCGTCGGTGCCGTCGTGCGTGCCTGCGATGAAGCCGGGGAGCGCGTGGGGCGCGAGATCCCCGTGACCGTCAAGATCCGCATCGGCATCGACTCCGAGCACGAGACCGCGACGGACGCCGCACTGAGTGCGCAAAAGCTCGGTGCCGCCGCGCTCACCCTGCACGCGCGCACCCAGAACCAGCACTACGCGGGAAACGCTCACTGGGACGAGATCGCGCGCCTCAAGGACCTGCTCGACATCCCCGTCTTTGGTAACGGCGATGTCTTCGAGGCCGCTGACGCTCTGGCCATGCTGGAGCGCACCGGCTGCGACGGCATCAGCGTCGGGCGCGGTGCCCAGGGACGCCCCTGGATCTTCCGCGACATCGTCGCCGCCTACCACGGTGGGACGATCCCGCCCGGCCCCAGCCTCGCCGAGGTCGTCTCCGTCATCGAGCGTCACGCCGCCTGGTGCGTCGTCGAACAGGGCGATGAGGGGCGCGCGCTGCGCGAGATGCGCAAGCACATCGGCTGGTACCTGCGCGGATTCGCCGTCGGAGGCCCCCAGCGTCACGCCCTCTCTATGGTCTCGACCCTCCAGGAGCTCCACGAGCGCCTCGCGGACCTTGACCTCGACCAGGCGTTCCCGCCCGCCGCACGCGGACCGCGCGGCCGAGCCGGCGGAGAAAAGACCCCCCACCTGCCCGACGGCTGGCTGGACCACCCCTACCTCACGCAGAGCGAGCGAGATCGCCTGCACCTGGCAGAAATCGGATACTAAGCGAAGGAATCATGCCTCACCCATCTGCGCCCGACCCTGACCCTGCGCCCGGACTCGTCACCATCGGGAAAGCCGCCAAGAAGGCGAGCCTCGGGGGACGTACCCAGGTGATCGTCCCCGTCAGCGGGGACGCGACAGCCCTGAGCGGGCAGGTTGAGGCGCTGGCCTCGTGCCGCGCGGACATCGTTGAGTGGAGGGCCGACACCTTCCTGTCCTCCCTTGTTGGGGCGCATTTCGTGTCCGCCTCGGACGTGGAGGAAGACCTGGTGCGCATGGCCCGCTACGTCGCGGATTCCTCTCCGCTGCCGGTTTTGGCGACCATCCGCACGTCGGTCGAGGGCGGTCAGGCATACCTGGACGACGAGGAATACTGCGCCCTCGTGCGTCGGCTTGCCTCCTTTGCGGGTGGTGTGGACGTGGAGATTTCACGCGACGGATCCTCCGCGCTCATCGATGAGGTGCACGAGGCCGGGGCGATCGTCGTCGCCTCCTTCCACGATTTTGAGGGCACGCCCGGCGACGAGCAGCTCGCCGAGGTCCTCGCGGCCATGAACTACGCGGGAGCTGACGTCCTGAAGTTCGCGTGCATGGCGAACAGCGCCACGGATGCGGCCCGTGTGCTGGCCGCGCAGGCGTGGGCGCGCGAGGCCTACGACCGTCCCGTCATCGGCATCGCCATGGGCCCCAACGGTGCGCCCACGCGCCTGGTGGGCTCTGCCCTCGGGTCCGCGGCCACCTTCGCGACCCTGCCCGGGTGGGAAGGCAGCGCCCCCGGACAGTTCACCGTCGAGCAGGTGCGCGCGGTCCTCGACATCGTCGAGGCCTCGGAGGACTAAGCCCGATCGCCGGTATCAGCGCGGCCACGAAGCATGCGACGAAAAAGAGGGGCGCTGGAGTGTTCTCCAGCGCCCCTCACGCTATTGCGTGCGGTTACAGCGTGCGGCAGTGATACGCGGGTTCTCAACGCGTGTGGGGGCGGGCCTCTCGGCCCGCCCACCACGGCTATGTCAGCGATGCTCGGAAAGCTCACGCCTCCTTGGGGGACACGGTCACGACCGTGTCAGTGATACCCACCGGGCCGGGGGCGGCCGGGGTGATCTCGCCGAACTTCTTCTTGTTCGTCACGACCATCGGCGTGATCGTGTCGTAGCCGGCCTCGCGGATGACATCCCAGTCAACCTCAGCCAGGACGTCGCCGCGCTTGACGACATCGCCCTTGGCGACGCGCGGCGTGAAGCCCCTACCCTCCAGCTTGACGGTGTCCATGCCGATGTGGATGAGCACCTGGACGCCGGACGCGGACTTGATGCCGTAGGCGTGGCCTGTCGGGAAAGCGACCGACACCTTTCCGTCGCACGGGGCAACAACCACGGCGCCAGCGGCGGGGGAGACGGCGATGCCGGGGCCGAGTGCGCCGGCGGCAAAGGCCTCGTCGGCAACGTCCGACAGCGCAACAGTGATACCCGCCATGGGGGAGGTGAGCGTCAGGTCAGCCTTCGCCTCGTCGCTGAACTCGGGAGCGGCCTCGGCCACCGGAGCGGCGGCAGGAGCCGCGGCCGGAGCGGCAGCGGGGGCGGGGGCGTCGTCTTCGAGGAGGGACTTCTTGGCGCGAGCCTCAGCCTTCTGCTCCTTCGTGCGGTAGTCGAAGAAGACGACCATCAGGAACGCGGTGAAGAACGCGGCGGCAATACCCAGGCCGTAGACGGCCATGGGGGAGAAGACCGGGATCGTCAGCAGCGACGTGAACACGAAGGTGTGGGTGATCACGCCGCGACCGATGCCGATGACCAGACCACCGACGACACAGCCGGTGAGCATCAGCGGGTAGATGCGCTTGAAGCGCAGGTGGATGCCGTACAGGGACGGCTCGGAGATGCCACCGAAGAGGCCGGCCGCCAGGGCGCCGGACGCGGTCTGACGCATGTCGGTGTCGCGGTCGCGGATCGACAGGAAGAGAACGCCGGCGGTGGCGCCGAAGCAGGCGAAGTTCCACGCGCCCATGGGGCCCTGGATGAAGTCTGAACCCGTCGAGGCGATGTTTGCCAGCTGCAGGGCGTTGAGCGGCCAGTGCAGGCCCAGCGGCACTAGGAAGGGGTAGATGATCGGGATGATGATCGCGAAGAGGATGGGGGCGTGGCCGTTGAGCCAGGCCAGGCCGCCACCCAGGCCGTTACCGATCCAGATTGACAGGGGGCCGATCAGGAAGGCGGTCAGCGGCATGATGATGATGAAGGAGATGAAGGGGACGAACACCATCTGGACGTTCGCCGGGATGATCTTCTTCAGGCCCTTGTAGACCAGCGCCAGAATCGGGACCATCAGCAGCGGCACGAAGACCTGGCCGCCGTAGTCGGACAGCTGCAGGGGCAGGGTGCCGATCAGCGGAACATTGTTGATCTGGGTCGTGCACTGCAGCAGATCGTCTTTACCTTCGACGAGCTGGATGCAGGTGGTGGCGGGGAATTTGTCAACGTTGCTCAGGCCCAGGAAGTTGGGGGTGAGCAACGACAGGATGACGGCCGTGCCGACCCAGGGGTCGATGTCCAGTTTCTTGGAGGCGTTGTAGGCGACCATCGCGGGCAGGAAGTAGAAGACCGCGCGCCACATGGAGTTCACGTAGCCCAGCCACACCGGGATGGTCTCGGCCCGCGTGTCGACCACGTGCAGGGCGTCGAGGACCGCGAGGAACGCCAGGATCAGGGACGCGCCGAGGAGGATGGGCAGCAGCGGGCGGAACGAGTCCGACAGGTACTCGAAGAATGCGTCGACGAGAGCGTTTTTGCCGCGAGCCTTTGCGCGGGCGGCGGCCTTGACGTCGTCGTTCGAGGCTGCGGCGCCCGACTTCATCGACGGCAGGTTGTTGATCTCGTTGAAGACCGACTGCACGGCACCGCCGATAACGATCTGGTAGCGGTCTCCCGACTGCGGGACGGCACCGAGGACGCCGTCAATGGCCTCGACTCGGTCCTTGTCGATGATCGACGCGTCGTTGAGTTCGAAGCGCAGACGCGTCGCGCAGTGGGTGAAGTGGGTGATGTTGCCGGGGCCACCGACTGCATCGAGGATTTCCTGTGCCGTGTTGGACACGCGGGACTCCTTCCGTGGATGAGGATTCGACGCTGAATGCGACTCTTGACAATTAGCATGTTTGAACAAATGCTGAAAGATCCGACGTGGTATCTCACAGTACTTTGTCGGTAATTTGTGGCGCTTTGACAGTAACGAGGCACGGGCTCGTTCTGCGCAGGCGTTTCCCTAGTAACATGGCCCCGTGAATGAGTTTTCCTTGGCGATCCCCGGTGTTGATGGTGGCGACGCGCGCCGCCCGTACGCGGCCGCCGATTCCGAGCGCTGGGTGCCCGAGGACCACAAGTCCTCCGAGCGCACCGAGTTTGAGCGCGACCGCGCGCGCATCCTCCACTCCTCGGCGCTGCGTCGCCTCGGCGAAAAGACGCAGGTGCTGGGCCCGATCTCGGACGACTTCGTGCGCACTCGCCTCACGCACTCCCTCGAGGTCGCCCAGGTGGGCCGTGAGCTCGGCAAGGAACTGGGGGCCGACCCGGATGTCGTGGACGCGGCGTGTCTGTCCCACGACCTCGGCCATCCTCCCTTCGGGCATAACGGCGAGCGCGCGCTCGACGTGGCGGCCGCCTCGATCGGCGGGTTTGAGGGCAACGCCCAGACCCTGCGCGTCGTCACCCGCCTAGAGCCCAAGGTCATCGGCGCGGGCGGCGTTCCCGCGGGCCTGAACCTGACGCGGGCGACCCTGGACGCGATCTGCAAGTACCCGTGGGTCAAGGCCGGTGGCCCTGACCTGGCCAAGTCGACGCGCAAGTACTCCGTGTACCCCGACGACGCGCCCGTGTTCGCGTGGATGCGCCAGGGCGCGCCCGCCGGGCGGCGATGCCTGGAAGCCCAGATCATGGACCTGTCGGACGACATCGCCTACTCGGTGCACGACGTGGAGGACGCGGTTGCGACCCGCAAGCTGGACCCCGCGGACCTCTTCGATGACGCGCACTGCTCGGCGGTCGTGGCCTCGACCCTGGACTGGTACGGGCCCTCGGTGGCGCGCTCGGACCTGGAGGAGGCCCTCGAGCGCATCGTCTCCATGCCCGTGTGGCTGCGTTCCTTCGACGGCTCCTACGCATCCCTCGCGCACCTGAAGGATGCGACGAGCGAGCTGATCGGCCGCTTCTGCTCGGCGACCGTGGCCACCACGCGCGAGACCTTCGGGCACGAGCCGCTGGGCCGCTACCGCGCGGACCTCGTCGTGCCGCGCGAGGTTCGCGCCGAGATCCAGATCCTCAAGGGCATGGCCGTCCACTACGTCATGAGTCCGCGCGAGACCGAGCCGGTGTACTACCAGCAGCGCACGCTCCTGGCCGACCTCGTCGACGCCCTCTACGAGGCCGGGGCGAACGCCCTGGAGCCCGTGTTCGCCGCGCAATGGCGGGCCGCCTCCGACGACGGTGTGCGCCTGCGCGCGGTCATCGACCAGGTCGCCTCGCTCACCGACGTGTCGGCCTCCGCGTGGCACGCCCGCTGGTGCGGCATGCTGTCTTCGCAGCTGTGAGCATGATTGGACGCAGACGCGGGCGGGCATCGGTAGACTGAGATCATGGCGGGTCTGATTCGTAAGGACGACATCGAAGCGGTACGTAACGCAGTGAAGATCGACGAGATCATCGGCGAACACGTAGCGCTTCGACCCGCAGGCATCGGCTCCTTGAAGGGCCTGTGCCCCTTCCATGACGAGCGCACCCCCTCCTTCAATGTGCGCCCCCACCTGGGCATGTTCCACTGCTTCGGGTGCGGTGAAAGCGGAGATGTCATCTCCTTCGTGCAAAAGATCGACCACCTGCCCTTCACTGAGGCGGTGGAGATGCTGGCGGCGAAGGCCGGGATCACCCTCCACTACGAAGAGGGCGGGGCACGCGTGCGCACCGAGGAGCCGGGCAAGCGCCAGCGCCTCCTCGACGCCCACCGCGTCGCCGAAGAGTTCTACCAGCAGCAGCTGGCCTCCCCCGAGGCACACAAGGGCCGCACGTTCCTCGCCGAGCGCGGCTTCACCCAGGCGATGTGCGCGCATTTCGGGGTCGGCTATGCCCCGGCCTCGTGGGATTCCCTCACCCGCCACCTGCGTTCCAAGGGCTTCACGGACCAGGAGATCCAGATTTCGGGCCTGGGGTCGCAGGGAAACCGCGGCGTGTATGACCGTTTCCGTGGGCGCCTCGTGTGGCCGATCCGCG
This sequence comes from Actinomyces sp., assembly GCA_018375675.1. Taxonomy (GTDB): domain Bacteria; phylum Actinomycetota; class Actinomycetes; order Actinomycetales; family Actinomycetaceae; genus Pauljensenia. The sequence continues at coordinate 13,090 of JAHACW010000012.1, forward strand.
ATATCACGGGCGCGACGGTGGGTTTCGGTGCGCGTCGCCTGGACGACAGCGACAAGGAATCGCCCAAGTACCTCAACACCCCCGAGACGCCGATCTACAAGAAGTCGCAGCTCCTGTACGGCCTGGACCTGGCGAAGAAGACGATCGCGACGGAGCACAAGGTCGTCATCGTCGAGGGATACACGGACGTCATGGCCGCGCACGTCGCGGGCGTGACGAACGCCGTGGCCACGTGTGGTACCGCCTTTGGCTCCGAACATGTCAAGATCATTCGCCGCCTGCTGGGCGATCACGCGGATCCGGCCGCCGGCGTGCTCCTGTCGACGGGCCGCGCGCACGGCTCGGAGGTCATCTTCACCTTCGATGGCGACAGTGCTGGGCAAAAGGCCGCGCTGCGCGCCTACGGCGAGGACCAGAACTTCGCGGCTCAGACCTTCGTGGCGGTGGCGCCGGGCGGCCAGGATCCCTGCGACCTGCGCCTATCCCAGGGCGATCAGGCGATCGTCGACCTGGTGAACTCGCGCATCCCGCTCTTTGAGTTCGCGATCCGCTCCGTCCTGTCGCAGATGGACCTGCGCAGCGCCGAGGGCCGCGTGCAGGGTCTGCGCGCCTCGTCCGGCATCGTCGCGCACATCAAGGACCGTGCCCTGCGCGCCGAGTACACGCGCCAGCTGGCCGGCTGGCTCGGCATGGACATTCCCACGGTCGAGCAGGCGATCCGCGCGGCCGGCCGCGTCGAAGTCATCTCGCACGAGGCGCGCCCGGGCGAGATCGAGATGGCGGGCGCGGGCCGCCCCGTCCCTGCGCCCGAGCGCCGAGGCCCCGAGGACCCTGTGAGCCGCATCGAGCGCCAGGCTCTCGAGGCCGTCCTCCAGCATCCGCTGTACGCCGTGGGATCGGGCTTTGAGGAGCTCGACGGGCAGTCCTTCACCGTGCCCACGCACCGCGCCGTCCACGACGCGATCCGAGCGGTCGGCGGGCTCGACGCCTTCACGCAGATGATGCGCCAGGCCGAGGCCCATTTCGGCCCGGGCGAAAACGCCACTCTCGCGGCCTCGCGCCACTTCGTCCAGGTGGTCCTCGAGACCGCCGGCGAGTTCATCGGCCCCGCCGTCACCCAGCTGGCCGTCGCGCCGCTGCCCGTCGCGGGCGAGGCGGATGTGTGCTCGTACTGCCGCGGCGTGGTGGCCGCGATGGTGCGCATGGACCTGACCCGCAAGCTTGGCGAGGCCCGCGCGGCCCTGTCGCGCTTGAGCGAGGATGACCCCACCTACTCCGAGACGTTCCGGGAGCTCATGCGCCTGGAGCAACGCCGGCAAAACTACACCGAAAGGGACTAACCGATGGCTGAAGTTGAGAGCTTTACCCTGGACCACACCGCAGTGAAGGCGCCCTACGTGCGTCTCATCAACGTGGAGGCCGGACCGAAGGGCGACCAGATTTCGAACTTCGACGTGCGCCTCCTCCAGCCCAACGCCGGGGAGATCCCGACCTCGGGCCTGCACACGATCGAGCACCTGCTGGCCTCCCTGCTGCGCGACCGCATCGACGGCGTCATCGACTGCTCGCCGTTCGGCTGCCGCACGGGCTTCCACCTCATCATGTGGGGCACCCCCTCGGTGCGCGAGGTGACCGAGGCTCTGGCCTCCTCCCTGCACGCGATCGCCGAGGAGGTCACCTGGGAGGACGTGCCCGGCACCGATGCGTACTCGTGTGGCAACTACCGCGACCACTCGCTGTTCAGCGCCCGCGAGTGGAGTTGCGCGATCCTCGAGCAGGGCTTCTCCCTGGACGCCTTCGAGCGCGTCGACGTTGTCCACTGATTCCGGTCGTTCGCCTGGAGATAGAAGCGGGACCCATCCGGTGAGGATGGGTCCCGTTGTCGTCTGCGCGTATGTCGGCGAGGGGGAGCGTACCCGGAAGGGGAGTCCCGGCCTCGTCGATCAGTCCAGGCCGACCGCGTCGCGCACGCGAGCCTCCAGGGCGTCCGCCTCGCGCTGCCCGTCGGCATCCAGCGGCCCGTCGGCCGTCAGCACGGAGAAGAGGCCGTCCTCGCCGCGGCGCACCCACGCCGTCACCGTCGTCCCATTGCCCGCCTCCACCTGGGAGTGTAGGACGATCGAGCGGTTCACGAACTCGCTTGTATGACGCATGAAGTCCTCCGGGTCACCGACTCCGCGCCCCGCCAGGGCCGGGCGGGCAGGATCCACCCACTCGAGTGCGAAGAGCGAGCCCTCGGCCTCCCAGCGCGCCCGCGCCACGTCGTACCAGGGGAACACCTCGGGGGTGGGCTCCCCGTCCGCCGACGAGGCCTCGGCGCCGAACACGTACAGGCCCGACTTCGCGGCCGCCATCCAGCGCCCGTCCTCGAGCTCCAGGCCGGGGGAGCGGCGCTCGCGGGAGGGCAGGGCGGAGGTCAGAGAATCAGGCAGAGTCGTCATGCGTTGATCGTATCCTTTCGGGCCGAAGTGTGCGGTGATGGGCCGTAGGGATCGGGCTGCGATGGGCGAAGCATGTAGGGGTGAGAACGTCCACAGGGAGCGGGGGAGTGGGTCACATGCCGAAATCAATCGGCCACAATGCGGACGGCGGGCATATTCTGGCTTCATATTTGTGAAAAACCACGACAGGAGACCCCATGGCATCGACGCAGCACACCCCCACGGAACTTGAGGCTGCCGGCGACCTGGTACTTCCCGCCGCCGACGAGCTGGCCGGTCGTTTTCCCCTGACCCCCAACGCTCACCCGGCGACGCCGGAAGAGTACAACGAGATCATGTCGACCCTGGCCTTCGGCAAGAAGTTCACGGACCACATGGCCCACATGCGCTGGACACGCGAGGGTGGCTGGGACGACCGCGGCGTCATCCCCTACGGTCCGCTCGAGCTGACCCCCGGCGCCTCCGTCTTCCACTACTGCCAGTCCGTGTTCGAGGGCATCAAGGCCTACAAGCGCGAGGACGGCTCCGTGTGGACCTTCCGCCCCGGCTACAACGCCGCGCGCCTGAACCACTCGGCCCGTCGCCTGGCCCTGCCCGAGCTGAGCCGCGAGGACTTCGTGGCCTCCCTCGTGGACTACGTGCGCGCTGATGTCAAGTGGGTTCCAGGCGTCGATGGCTCCTCCCTCTACCTGCGTCCCTTCATGTTCGCCTCCGAGGAGTTCGTGGGCGTCCACCCCGCCGGCGTCGTCGACTACTACGTCATCGGCTCGCCGTCAGGCCCCTACTTCAAGGGCGGCCTGTCGGGCGTGGCCATCTGGGTGGAGCGCGAGTACCACCGCGCCGGCCCCGGCGGCACCGGCAGCGCCAAGGCGGGCGGCAACTACGCGGCCTCCCTGCTGCCCCAGATTCAGGCCGAGGCCAAGGGCTTCTCTCAGGTCTGCTTCCTCGACACCTACGAGGGCAAGTACCTCGAGGAGCTGGGCGGCATGAACATGTTCGTCGTCATGGCTGATGGAACCATCCGCACCCCCGAGCTCACCGGCGTCATCCTTGAGGGTGGCACGCGCAGCGCGATTCTGCGTATGCTGCGCGACCAGGGCGTGGACGTGCGCGAGGAGAAGATCGCCCTGTCCGAGGTCGTGGATGGCATCCGCTTGGGCGCGGTCGCCGAGGTCTTCGCCTGTGGCACGGCCGCCGTGGTCACCCCGATCACGCGCCTGGCTGGCGACGACTTCGATGTGGAGATCGAGGTGGGGGAGAAGACCCGCGAGATCCACAAGCGTCTCACCGACATCCAGTGGGGCCGCGCCGAGGATCCCTACGGCTGGACGTACCGCCTGGTCTGAGCTTGATTGCTTGAGGGAGCCACGGCCTCGTCGATTGTCACGAGGCCGTGGCTTCTTTATGTGGTCGCGATGCAAAATTGGTCGTTACCGGTCAGTTCGCGCGATGACGTCCAGGAAGTCCCGTATGTGAGGGGGCGGAGTCGTCCCGGCCCAGATGGCGGTGAGCGGGCGGGTGATCTGGAGATTGTTGATCCGAACTCGCACGAGTCGGCCGGCGCGGGCGTCCTCGGACACGGCGAGGGAGCTCAACGCGCCGGGGGCTATGCCGGCCATAATCGCGCTGCGAACGCCGAGCGTGGTCGTCAGCACGGCTGCGGGCTCGGCTGCGAGGGGAAAGCCCGCCTCGGTGAGGGCGTTCTCGAGCGCTTGTCGGGTGCCGCTGCCGGTCTCGCGGAGCACCAACCCAGTGCCCGCCAGTTCACGGACGGACACCCGGCGGGTCTTCGCCCATCGGTGACCGTGCTGCACAACGACTTCGATGGTGTCGTAAGCGACGGTGACCGACCGGAGGCCGGCGGGAACGACAGGGGTCTCGATGAGCCCGAGGTCTGCGGTTCCCTCGCGTATGGCCTCGACGACCGTGCTGCTGTTGGCGGCTGTGAGTTGAACGACCGGGCCGTCATTGCCGTGAGAGATGCGCCACCGGGCGATCCAATCCGGTAGGAGGTGTTCTGCGATCGTGAGGCTCGCGGCGATGCGCATCATCTTCCCGCGATCCGTGCGGAGCGAGTTGACAGCATCCGAGAACTCGTCGGCCGCTGTCAGCAGCGTTGTTCCCCAGCCAACAACCAGCTCGCCTGTCGGAGTCAGTCGGGAGCCCCGTGCGGAACGCACCAGCAGTCGCATGCGCAGATCTTTTTCCAGGTTCCGGATGCGCAGAGATATCGCCTGCTGACTCACGCCCAACTGCGCGCTTGCCGCCGACATGCTGCCTTCCTTCGCGACGAGCGCCAAGACTCGCAGTGCCTCCAAGTCCGGCTCGTAGTGCATCTTCCGCCTCCCAGCCACAAGCATAACTTGTATAGCGGACCGTATCTGCCTCTACTCGCGCAAGCGAGTCCCAGGAAACAATGGATGCATGACACAGACACAGAACATTGCGACTGCCCGACCGGAACACACGCTGCTTGCCCGAGTCCGCGCGCTCCTGCCCGGGCTTGTCCTCTGCCTGGCCGCGGCCGGAGCATCGTACGGGGTCAGCCTGCTGCTGCCGGGAGTCAGCCCGCTCATTATCGCGATCGTGCTTGGCGTACTCCTGGCCAACGTCGTCCGGCTGCCAGCAGCGGCCTCCGACGGCATCGACTTCTCCGCGAAAAAGCTCCTGCGCGCCGGCATCGTCTTCCTCGGACTCCAGCTGGTACTGACCGACATCCTCGACCTCGGAGCCCCAATGCTGGTCGTCGTCGTGTGCATTGTCGCCGGCGGTCTGCTCGGCACCGTTCTCCTGGGGAGGCTGCTGCGGGTTCCATCCGGGCTCTCGCTGCTCATTGCCTGCGGATTCTCCATCTGCGGCGCGGCAGCCGTGGCGGGCGCGGCAGGGGTCACCGACCCGGACGACGAGGCCGAGGAAGACACCATCACCGCGGTCACCCTCGTGGTGATCTTCGGAACGCTGATGATTCCCCTCGTCCCACTGCTCACGAACCTGCTTGGCCTGGGCTCCGAGACGGCCGGGATGTGGGCCGGGGGTTCCATCCATGAAATCGCGCAAGTCGTCGCGGCCGGAGGCATCATCGGCGGCGGAGCGCTCACGGTCGCGGTCATCGTCAAACTCGCCCGAGTGCTGCTGCTCGCCCCGGTCGTGGCCATCCTCAGCATCCGGGAGCGCCGTCTCAGCCGTACGGCAGGCGAACCCAGTCAACAGAGGTCGAGTTCGAAGCTGCCGCCCATCGTCCCGCTGTTCATCATCGGGTTCATCGCCATGGTGCTCCTGCGTTCCTTTATCCCTCTGCCGGACTTCGTGCTGACGACCGGCGGGCTGCTGCAGACAGGGTTGCTGGCTGCAGCGATGTTCGGACTCGGCTGCGGCGTCAAGATTCGGAACCTCATCAAGGTGGGCCTCAAGCCCTTCGCCCTGGCCGCGCTCTCCACCCTCCTCGTCGCCACCATCGCCTATTGCGGAGTCACCCTCGCCGGCTGAACATGGCTCACCAGGGCGTCACTACGAGCCGCAAACGGTCCAAAGTGACACTGGTGTCAGAACCTAACTAAGGCTATCCTTGGTTGTGTACTCGTGTGCGTCATGTTGATAGGAGAACGATGAAGCGTACGATCGTGGTCGTCTGCTCGTGGGCAGCGGCTCTCTGCCTGGCCGCCGCCTACCTGGCGATCGGCTGGGGCATCGATGATATTGCGGGACACAACGCCTGGTCGACGTGGTGGATCGGCGTGCTGGGGGCCCTGGGATCCGGCGTGTTCGCGTGGGCGGTCAGTGCCCTGGGAGCCGCCCAGATGAACCAGATGGAACCCGCGCTGCGCCACTCGATGATCCGCCAGGTCTTCGCCCTGGGGCCCTCGCAGCGCACCAACGAGCGCGCGGGCCGCGTCGTCAACTCCGCCACCGACGGCGTCGAGCGTGTCGCCGCCTACAAGGGCATCTTCTTGGCCCCTATGATCGCATCGCTGACGACCCCGATCCTCGTCGTCATCGTCGTTGCCCTGAGGATCGACCCGGCCTCGGGCGGCTTCCTCGCGATCGCGATCCCGCTGGTCCCGATCTGCGTCATGGGCTTCCGCAAGGCCTTCAAGCCGGTGTCCTCGCGCTACCGCCACGCCTCGCGCCAGCTCGCCGCCAAGGAGCTCGACGCCATCCAGGGCCTGGGCGACCTGGCCCTCATGAACGCCGGCAAAGACATGGGCAAGCGCCTGGCCGAGGCCGCCGAAGAGGTGCGCTCGAAGGTCATGAGCTACCTGGCCGGCAACCAGCTGATCCTCCTCGTCATCGACTCCGTCTTCTCCCTCGGCATGATCACCGGCGCGATCGCGCTGGCCCTCATCCGCTACCAGCAGGGCGCGATCAGCGTCGGCGAGGGCATCTCCCTCGTGCTGCTGTCCTCGATCATGCTCGACCCGCTGGACCGCATCGGTCAGTTCTTCTACATCGGCATGGGTGGCATCGCGGCCAACAAGGAGATCAAGAAGTTCATCAAGCAGACCCCGCCGGTCACGGACGCCAAGGGTGTCAAGGCTCCGGCTATCCCGCCCCAGCGCGGCGAGATCCGCCTCAGCGGTGTGTCCTTCTCCTACACCGAGGGCACCCCGGTCCTGCAGGGCGCGAACCTGACCCTCACCCAGGGCGAGCACGTCGCGCTCGCTGGCCCCTCGGGCGCCGGCAAGTCCACGATCTCGGCGCTGCTGCAGGGCTTCCTGCGCCCGACGCGAGGTCGCGTGAGCCTCAACGGCGTCGACCTGGCCAGCGCGCCCCTGTCGTGGGTGCGCGCCCAGACTGCGGTCGTCGAGCAGAGCACCTATCTGTTCTCCGGCACGCTGCGCGACAACCTGCTCCTGGCTGCCCCCGCGGCCACGGACGACCAGCTCATTGAGGCCCTGCGCGCCGCTCACCTGGGGGAGTTCGTTGACACGCTGCCCGGCGGCCTGGACGCCCGCGTGGGTGCCCGAGGCCTGGCCGTGTCCGGCGGCGAGGCCCAGCGGATCGCGATCGCCCGCGCCTTCCTGAAGAACGCGTCGATCATGATCCTGGACGAGCCCACCGCCCATGTCGACCTGGCCTCCGAGCGCGAGATCCTCGCGTCGTTGGAGACCGTGTGTGCCGGGCGCACGACCCTGACGATCTCTCACCGAGACGCCACCATCAAGGGCGCCGACCGTGTCGCGACCCTGCAGGAAGGAACGATCCGATGACCCGCAGGCAACTGTCTCTTCGACTCCTGTCGATCACGCGGCGCGTCCTGCCGCCGCTCGCGGCCTCCATCGCCGCCCGCATCGTCTTCCTGATGATCGGCATCGCCCTGTTTGCCCTGGGCGGCTGGGCCGTTGCCGGCCTCGCCTCGGGGGAGAGCGCCTGGAGCATCGCCCTGATCATCGTCTGCGCCGTCGGCCTGAGCTTGCTCAAGGGCCTGGCCCGCTACCTCGAGCAGTTCGCGGGACACTTCGTGGCCTTCCACTCCCTGGCGATGCTGCGCAACTACTTCTACGACCAGCTCGAGCCCCAGGCTCCCGCGGGCACGGATCGCCTGGATTCGGGCGACATCATGAACCGCGTGACGAAGGATATCGACCGCGTCGAGGTGTTCTTCGCCCACACGCTCGCCCCCGTCACGACGGCCATTATCGTCCCAATCCTGTCGGTCGTGTGGATGGGCAGCGCCGTGTCCTGGACGCTGGCCGCCGTGCTGGCTCCCTTCCTGCTGATCGTCGGCGCGGTCATTCCCTTCCTGGGTTCCGGCTCCACCGCCCGCGCGGCGCGTGAGCTGCGCGAGGCCCGCGGCGCGATCGCCGCACACGTGACCGACTCGGTGCAGGGCGTGCGTGAGGTCCTCGCCTTTGGGGCGCAGGAGCGCCGCGAGGCCGAGATGAGCGCGATCGAAAAGCGCATCTCCTCGGGTCTTGGTACCCAGGGCCGCTGGATCGCGCTGAGACGAGGCCTCAACCAGGCCGCCGTCGCCCTCGGCATCGTCACGGTCGCCATGGTCGCGGGCTCGAACGTGCTCGCCGACACGCTGACGCTGCCCCAGGCGGGCCTCGCCCTCGGCATCGCCATGGGCTCCTTCGGCCCGGTCCTCGCGGTCGAGGAGTTCGCCGCCGACCTGGATCAGGCCTTCGCGTCGGCCGCCCGTGTCTTTGCGATCACCGATCGCGCGCCCGCCGTTGCAGACCCGGCCACCCCCAAGCCGCTGGCTCCGGGCGACATCGAGTTCACCGACGTGACCTTCGCCTACCCGACGGACGAGGATGCCTCCGCGCCCGCCCCCACGGTCCTGGACGGAGTGAGCATCCACATCCCCGCTGGAAAGCGCACCGCCATCGTGGGCGCCTCCGGCTCGGGCAAGTCGACGCTGGCCTCGCTGCTGACCCGCACGTGGGACCCTGCCTCGGGCACCGTCACCATCGGCGGAACGAACGTGGCCGACGCGTCCCTGTGCGACCTGCGCGCGACGGTCGCCTCCGCGCCCCAGCGCCCCTACCTGTTCAACGACACGCTGCGCGCCAACCTGCTGCTCGCAGCACCCAACGCCACCGACAAGGACCTCGAGTCCGCGCTGGAAGCCGTGGACCTCACCGACTGGCTGGCCACGGAAAAGGACGGCCTGGACACGGTCGTCGGCGACATGGGTGAGCGCCTCTCGGGTGGCCAGCGTCAGCGCCTGGCCCTGGCCCGCGCGCTCCTGCGCGACGCCCCGATCTACGTCTTCGACGAGGCCACGAGCCAGGTCGACCCGGCCACCGAGGCGCGCGTGCGCGAGGGCATCGCGCGCGTCGCGAAGGGCCGCACCATCGTCGAGATCGCCCACCGCATCAGCGCCGTGCGCGACGCCGACCAGATCATCGTCATGGACGCGGGACGCGTCGTGGAGACCGGCACCTACGCCGAGCTGCACGCGCGCGGAGGTGCGCTCGCCGCCCTCGAGGCGCGCGAAACCACAGATCAACCCAGCGCCTGACAGACGCGAGCACGCGGGGGATGGGGCCACGGCCTCGTCCCTCGCGTGTTTACGCGCCCGATACCGATAGGATTCGACCTATGGAAAGACTGATCGGCTGGACGAAAGCTGACGCGTGGGGCTCCACGAACGCGATCCCCGAGTTCCTGGGGGCCGCCGCCGGGGACGACCCGGTGTCCGAGGTGTGGTTCGGCGCCCACCCGGACGGACCGACGCTGCTGACGGGCGGGCAGACCCTCGCCGAGCACATCGGCGAGGACCCCAAGCGTGCCCTCGGCGGCGGACTGCTCTACGCGTTTGGCCCGACCCTGCCGTACCTGGCGAAGATTATCGCCCCCGCGCAGACCCTGAGCCTGCAGGTGCATCCGACGAAGGAGATCGCGCGCGAGGGCTACCTGCGCGAGGAGGTCCTGGGCATTGAGCGCACGGACACGCGCCGCGTCTACCGGGACATGAACCACAAGCCCGAGATGATCTACGCGCTCACCGAGTTCAGCGCGCTCGTGGGCTTCCGCGTGCCGCGCAAGGCCCGCCAGCTCCTTGTCGGCCTGGAGGGTGAGCTCGCGGACCGCCTGCGTTACCGCCTCAAGCTGTCCACCGTGCGCGGGGGCCTGCGTTCCCTGGCCACGTGGCTCTTCGACGAGGACTCCCCGGCGACCCCCGAGCGCGTCGAAGAGTTCGTGGCCGCGTGCCGCTCCCGCCTCGCGTCCGGCACGTCCCCCTCGCCGCGCACCGACGAGCTCGTGAGCGTCCTGGGGGAGAAGCACCCGGGCGACCCGGGCATCATCGTCGCCTTCCTCATGAACCCGGTGTCCCTGCGCCCGGGCGAGGCCGTCTACATTCCGCCGCGCCAGATCCACGCCTACCAGTCGGGCTTGGGCATCGAGGTCATGGCCTCCTCCGACAACGTCGTGCGCGCGGGCCTGACCGGCAAGTACGTGGACTCCGCCCAGCTCGTGGAAATCACCGAGTTTTCGGCGCTGCCGCCCGTGCGCGTGGCGCCCGAGCACCCCTCGGCGACGACGGACCGTTTCCTGGCCCCCGCCCAGGAGTTCGAGCTGTCGGTGACGACGCTGGCGCCCGGCAAGCACACGTCCCGCGTGGACGAGGTCGCCGTGCCAGGTGAGGGCCCGCGCATCGTCATCGCGACCTCCGGGTCGGTCACCCTGCACGTGAGCGAGGAGCAGGGCGGGGACAGCGTGGAGCTGAGCCGTGGCCAGGCTGTGTTCATCTCAGCCGCCGAGCGCCGCGCATGGGCGTACGGCACCGGCTCGTTTGTGCAGGTCGCGGCCCCCTGACCGGGTGCGTCGCGCGCCGTGACGAGGCCGTGGTGGGCAGCGTTGTCAAGTCGTCCCACGTGGTGGTCTTGGTTCCTGGAAAAGCCTTGTAGCTGCGGCTTTTTCCTCTAAAATAGGAGCCGGGCCTCATCTCCGCTCGCTGCGACGAGGCCCGATTGTCAATCGCAGTGTGGGTACCGCGTGGGGGTGCCCGCACTGCGATTCTGTTTGCGCCTTAGAAGACGCCGGAGACCCAGTCGGCCAGGGTCTTGCAGGTGGAGGCCAGCTCGCCCTCGTGGGCGTCGTAGCCGGCGACGATGTCCTCGGTGTCAACGTCCTCGTTGTTCACAGCCCACACGGTCGCGGTCTCGCGCGTGACCTCCGGGTGGAATTGGACGCCCAGGGCGGTGCCGTAGGAGAAGATCTGCGTGTACTTGTCCGAGCGCGCCCACTCGCGCGCGCCGTGGGGGAGTTCCACGATGGCGTCACCATGGTCGGCGAACACCGTGTGGGTCGAGGCCAGGGCCATGCGCAGGGGGACGGCTCCACCGCCGCCCGCCTGGTCGTTCGTGCCCCAGGCCAGGGAGATGACGCCGTATTCGGGGCCCGCCGGGTCAGCGACGCTGACGCGCCCGCCGAAGGTCGCGGCGATCAGCTGGGCGCCCAGGCAAATGCCGAGCACCCGGATGTGTGCGGCCACGCAGCGGCGCACGAGCTCACGTTCGGCTTCCAGCCACGGCCAGGCCTCGTCGTCGTAGGCGTTCGCCCGGCCACCCAACAGGATGAGGGCATCCGGCAGGGGAGCGGCCGCCAGGTCCTGGAGGCGCTGCGGGTCCTCCCAGGCGCGCACCACCTCGTGACCGCCGAGGAAGGCGGACAACTGACCCACCGGAACGATCGGGTCGTTTTGAATCACGAGGATGTTCATACATCAATTGTAGTCGCGATCACGCGCCGGTACCTATCGGCCCTTGAAGAACGTGAACAGCTGGCGCTCGCGGATCATCAGGGAGGCAATCACGACACCTATGAGCGTCCACGATGCGGCACAGATGCCCTCGGCTGCGACCAAACGGATGAGATCGGAGCGATCCCCGGGCGCCGCTCCGCTCAGTATCGTGAGGCATATGCCGGAGGTGAGGACGCATGCGCCGCCCACCCACGCCACGGCCTCGAACAGTTGAAGGACTGTCGTATCCGACGTGCGGAGCCCAGCGTGCAGAGCCGAGGCGATCTCCAGGCGACGCCACCATGTGGCAGCGGCCCCTAGGGCAGCACCGATTGCGCTCGCTGCGATCCACGCCCACCAGGTCGGCCTCTGTCGCAGTCGCCCCGCCGCGTCGAAGGTCGTCCCGCGCGTAGGGTTCATGGCCAGGACCTGGGTGTTCTGGTCGTCGCTTCCAACGAGGGCTGAGCGAGCCAAGGCATCGACGTCGTCGCTGTGCGGCCAGGATTCGTACCAGCACTCATCGAAGGTTCCCGTCGCGGGCACGGGGGCGAGAGCCGCGTAGGCGTAGCCGGGACGACGCCCATCGTTCTCGTCCCACGGGTAGGTGCCCGCCACCTCGGCCTGCCCGTGTGCGAGGGGGAGAAGGGCTCCTTGAGTGGTGCCGAGATCCTCAGCTACCTGCTCAGGGAGCAGAATTCCCGTCGGATCGGCCGTTGTTGTCCCCAGGAGAGAGACGGTCCCGGGCGTGACCTCATACAGAGGTAGCGACGAGGCAGGAAGGGCGAGCGGGGACAAGCCGGATTCGACCGAGCGAACGGCTCCTGCACGCACCCCGGGGAGTCGCGACAGCGCATCGCAAGTGGCCCCGTCGATGCTGCCTTGCGCTTGGAGGACTCGCACCGATCCCAGATGAACACGAAAAGAGGCAGCCTCAACGCTGACGGAACGAAGAGAGAACGCATCGGCGCAGATGATGCCTCCGACCAGGGCGGTGGCCAGAACAGTCAGAATCCCGACGCGGGCCGTCCCGCTCAGGCAGTCCCTCCAGGCCTCGGACAGGAGTGCGCGCCACGAGAGTGTGCTCATCGCTGCTCCTCCTCGTCCTGGAAGTGGGCGAGGTCAATGACGGCGTCGCACTGCGCGCGAATCGACGGATCGTGCGTCGCGATCACGACGCTCACCCCGTCCTCGCGCAGCGAACCGAGCGTGGAGGCGATGTCGCGCGCCGTGGACTGATCAAGCTGCGCGGTTGGTTCATCTACGAGGAGCAGGGTGGGGGCGCAAGCGAGCCCGCGCGCGAGGAGCACACGCTGACCCTCGCCACCCGACAGATCACGAAAAGAGCGCTCCGCGAGATGCGCCAGATTGAAAGCTTCGAGGAGCCGGTGTGCCTCCACATCGGCCTGTGCCCGACTCATGCCACGGGCCAACAGGGGCAGCGCGACGTGGTCAATCGCGCTGCGCGCGCGAACGCCAAACGGGTTCTGGAAGACCCACGCAATGCGGGGGTTCTGCTCACCAGACGGACGGGGGACGCTGATCGTTCCCTCGGTCGGAGTCTCCCATCCCGCGATCAGTGACAGCAGCGTTGATTTGCCAGAACCGGACGGGCCGATGATGGCGGTGAGGGCACCGTCCTCGCAGCGGGCGCTCAGATGGCGAAAGAGCCACGGGCTTGCGGCGAACTTGTGCCCGACGTTGTCTAGCTCGACGGACATGAGCGTCCCTCGACTGCGGTGTCGACTGCGGAGAGCGGGGTAGCTGGCAGGACGTAGGTTCGGCCAAGCTGGGAAGAAACGATGGAGACGGGAATCGGCGTGCCGCTTGCAAAGACGCACGCGTTCGTCGCGTCTCCGATCACTGAGGGCGGCGGGACGACCGTGACGGTGATGGGGGCGGCGAGCTTCCAGGAGACGGGCAGCTGAACGGGTCCATCGCCGCTCGGGGCGGAACGGACGAAAGTCGCGTATTCGCTGGAGGACAGGATCGTCGCCGTCAGTGTGGGATCGGTGATGACGCCGTCAGCGGGAACGGGGTAGTCCGTGTCCCCCAGGGTGATGACGTGGTCCGCGGGATAGGCGTCCGGTGGGACTGAGAGGCGCAAGGCGTCGCGGGAGTCCTCAAGGGTGAGGAGAACCGTCTGCGTATCGACGCTGTCACCCAGGCGAACGGGAACCGACGAGGGGGTGACGGTCGGCGCGGGAATCCACAGGACGTGAGAGGCCTCGATACGGGAGGGGACACCTCCAGCTCCGTCGCTCACGCCCATTGCCGAGGCCAGGGCCGCTCGCGTGGAGGCCGTGACCCGCTGAGATTCCGCGGGAGCCGCATACCCGAGCCGAGCAAGCTCAGCGTTCAGGGCCGCAATGTCTGGTCCGGTCGCTCCATCCACCACGTCCTGATAGAGAGGAGTGGACAGGGCTAAGGCAAGAAGGGGCAGCCCGTCGATCTCGCAGGGAATAGAACCTGACGTGATGGGAGTTCCCGGTGCTGCCTGGAGGGCCGTGATGCGCCCGGCGATGGGGGAGGTAAGTTCGTGAGGCGAGGCCGGGGGAATCGTGAGGGTGAGGGAGCGCGTATCGGTGAACTCGCGGGTGGTGACGGGGACCGTCGACGGAGCAGATGACGAGGCCAGCGAGGCCGGGGTGGGAGGCGAGGCAATGAGGATACCCGCGCTGACCCCACCCGCACCGGCGATGAGAGCGACAAATGCGGTGAGAGCGAGCCAGCGGCGAGAAGATGCCATCTCAACTCCTGAGGGTGGTTGTGGTCATTTGCTGGGGTCGCCGAGGCATCGGTGCAAAATGTCGGGACCCTGGGATGGGTCGATGAAAGGCAGTGCGCTGTCGAGAGGTGTTCCGCTCTCGACAGCGCGCGCGAACTCTTGGGCCGTGAAGGACGGCTCAACCGCCTTATTACGGATCAAACACTGCGTGAACAGCTCGTTGAAATCCCGGTGATCCGGGTTGACTCGCATGTCGAACTCGAGCGCCTCGATGATCGGCTGACCGGCATCGATGGAACAGGCGTGGACGAATTCTTCTTGCTGTTCCTCAGATATGGAGGAGCCAACCGGCTGATCGGGGACGCTCAGCTCGCCGCTTGGGCCAAACGATGCGCCGGTGACGCCCTTGTCCGTCAGGCAGCTCAGCACGCGCTGACGCATGTCCTGGAGTTCGGCCTCGCTGATGGCAGAGTCGGCGAGGACAGATTGGACGAACTCGTTGGACGCCCACTCATTGCGCGCCTGCTCAATGTCGGCCGCCCACGGCCCCTCCGCCGCGGGCGTGGTCTGTTGGCAGCCACACGCCGTGGCGACGATGACAAGCGCGGCAGCGACCAAACCAACGCGCGAACGGATGGAGTACGTGCCCTCCCTGGTGTTTGCTCCCATGATGTTCTCCCTCGAACAGCCTTGACAATGGGTGCTTACTTCCAGAATAACGAAGAAAGGGCTCCGTTTTCCGCATGATGGAGAAATGAATTGAGATGGGGATGATCAGATGACCCTAAACGCGCCGCAGCCCCCAATCCCGGAACCCGACGCGGCGTGCGATCCCCACCGCGGCGAGCCGACCCGGAAACGGGGGCTGCAACACACCATCCATTGTGTGACGCCAAGCTCAAAAAACAGGGAGCTTTGGCTGAGAAAACCCTGGGAAAAGCGCGCGGGGTGGATACTCATCCACCCCGCGCGCCCCAAGCTAGCAATCAGGCGATCACTTCGATGCGAGACGAGCGCCCTCGGCAAGAGCCTCGAGCTTCGCCCACGCAATCGACGGGTAGATGCGGCCGCCCAGGCCACAGTCCGTCGACGCCACGACACGCTCGTCGCCCACAATGTCCGCGAACTGGCGGATACGCTGAGCCACCAGCTCCGGGTGCTCCACAACGTTCGTCGAATGCGACACGACGCCCGGGATCAGGTACTTACCCTCAGGCAGTTCGATGTCGCGCCAGATCGTCCACTCGTGCGCGTGGCGAGCATTCGCCGCCTCGAACGTCAGGCCGTTCGCATTCACGAGCAGGGCCAGATCCACAATGTCCTTGAACGGGATATCCGTCGTGTGCGGGCCGTGCCACGAACCCCAGCACACGTGGAAACGCACCAGAGACGGGTCAATGCCCTCCAGTGCGTGGTTCAGCGCGTCAATACGCACGCGCGAGAACGCGCGGTAATCCTCAACAGAGGGCTCCGGGTTCATCTGATCCCAGCCCTCCGCGATATCCGGCGCGTCAATCTGCACCGTCAGGCCCGCGTCCGTAATGCGCTTGTACTCCTCGCGCAGCACATCCGCGCACGCCCACACCACGGCCTCGTCGTCCTCGTAGAACGCATTAGCCACGCGAGCCGCCGAACCCGGCGAAATCGCCGCCACGAAACCATCCGACACGGGCTTGCCCGCCGCCTCCAGCGCGTGCTTCGTACCCGTGATATCGCGCTCCACGGCCTCGGCACCGATATAGGTCAGCTCACCCGTGATCGTCGGGAACGCGATCGGGTTGCGGTTCACAATGTGAATACCCGAATCCGGATCCGCGTACGCGTCCGCGAAACGCTGCCAGTCGCGGCGCTCAGCGAACGACGAGAAAGACAGGCGACCGTCACGGCCAGCCGGGGGCCGCACATCAAAACGCTGCACGTCCTCAAAGGACAGCCCACCGAAACGCGAGAAGGAATACGTCCACCAAGCGCC
Organism: Actinomyces sp.; assembly: GCA_018375675.1. Lineage (GTDB taxonomy): Bacteria > Actinomycetota > Actinomycetes > Actinomycetales > Actinomycetaceae > Pauljensenia. The sequence continues at coordinate 29,421 of JAHACW010000012.1, forward strand.
GTAATCAACCGTGTCGATCATCGCGTGACCGTATTCGCCGTCGTTGACGATATCCAGGCCAATCTCAGCCTGACGCTTCACAACGCCGTCAACCTGATCCTGCAGCAGCGACGTAAAGTCAGCCTCGCCGAGCGAACCCTCACGGCGCGCACGATTCGCCTCGATCAGCTCGGGGGTACGGGGCAGGGAACCAACATGAGTGGTGCGAATGGTCATCGCAGTCCTTTCTCTTCACTGTGCCCTCAGCCTACGTTTCGCGCGTCGAGAACGAGGCCGAATGTCCGAAGCGTGACCAATGCGATCAACCACTCATCTACAAGACGCTAATTCACGCACGCACCCCTTGCGTTTTCCTTGCAATCACGCCCACAAGCGTCCACCCACTGACACGGCGGCCCACTCACCACAGCCCCCGAAATACCGCGCGAAAACCACCCCCACCCAGCCCCGGCCTCGTCCATGAGACGAAACCCGCACGGAAACGCAGCGCTCACACTCCTACTGTGGAGTCATTACAAGGCAAAAGAAAGGCACATCATGAGTCGCCCGCTGCGCTCGGCAACATCCACCCAAGGCCGAAACATGGCCGGAGCACGCGCCCTGTGGCGCGCCACCGGCATGACGGACGGCGACTTCGGCAAGCCGATCATCGCCATCGCCAACTCCTTCACCCAGTTCGTCCCCGGCCACGTGCACCTGAAGAACATGGGCGACCTCGTCGCCGGAGCCATCGAAGCAGCCGGCGGCGTCGCCAAGGAATTCAACACGATCGCCGTCGACGACGGCATCGCCATGGGCCACGACGGCATGCTCTACTCCCTGCCCAGCCGCGACCTCATCGCCGACAGCGTCGAAACCATGGTCAACGCGCACCGCGCCGACGCCCTCGTGTGCATCTCCAACTGCGACAAGATCACCCCCGGCATGCTCCTGGCCGCCATGCGCCTGAACATCCCCACCATCTTCGTCTCCGGCGGCCCCATGGAATCCGGCGCCGCCGTCGACGGCGTCGTCGAACACCGCCTCGACCTCATCGACGCCATGGTCATGGCCGTCGACGACTCCGTCAGCGACAACCAGCTGGCCAGCATCGAAGCCAACGCGTGCCCCACCTGCGGCTCCTGCGCCGGCATGTTCACCGCGAACTCCATGAACTGCCTCAACGAGGCCATCGGCCTGGCCCTGCCCGGCAACGGCACCACCCTGGCCACCCAGATCGAACGCAAGAAGCTCTTTACCGAGGCCGGCGCGCGCATCGTCGACATGTGCCGCGCCTACTACGACAACGAGGACGACTCCGTCCTGCCGCGCTCCATCGCCACCAAGGCCGCCTTCGAGAATGCCATGAGCCTGGACGTGGCCATGGGCGGTTCCACCAACACCGTCCTGCACATCCTCGCTATCGCCAACGAGGCCGGCGTCGACTTCACGCTCGACGACATCGACGCGATCTCGCGCCGCGTGCCCTGTCTGTGCAAGGTGGCACCCAACTCCACGACCTACCACATCGAGCACGTCCACCGCGCCGGCGGCATCCCCGCCCTGCTCGGCGAGCTCGACAGCGCCGGCCTGCTCAACCGCGACGTCCACTCCGTCCACTCCGACAACCTGGAGAACTGGCTGGGCGCGTGGGATGTGCGCAGCGGGAGCGCCACCGACGAGGCCAAGCACCGCTTCCTCGCCGCCCCCGGCGGCGTGCGCACCACCCAGGCCTTCTCGACCGCCAACCTCTTCGAGTCCCTCGACACCGACTCTGAGGCCGGCTGCATCCGCTCCGTCGAGCACGCCTACACGAAGGACGGCGGCCTCGCGGTCCTCTACGGCAACATCGCCGCCAACGGCGCGATCATCAAGTCTGCCGGCATCGACGAGTCCCTCTTCCACTTCGTCGGCAAGGCCTTTGTCGTCGAATCCCAGGAGGAAGCCGTCGAGGCCATCCTCAGCAAGCAAGTCAAGGAAGGCGACGTCGTCGTCATCCAGTACGAGGGCCCCAAGGGTGGCCCCGGCATGCAGGAAATGCTCTACCCGACCTCCTACCTCAAGGGCCTGGGCCTGGGCAAGAAGTGCGCCCTCATCACCGACGGCCGCTTCTCCGGTGGCACGTCCGGCATTTCCATCGGTCACATCTCGCCCGAGGCCGCAGCCGGCGGCGCGATCGGCCTCGTGCGCACCGGCGACGAGATCGAAATCGACGTCAACAACCGTGTCCTGCGCGCGAACGTGAGCGACGAGGAGCTCGAGCGCCGCCGCGCCGAAAAGGGCGCCGCCCCGTGGAAGCCCTCCAAGGCTCGCGCCCGCCAGGTCTCTGACGCCCTGCGCGTCTACGGCATGCTCGCCGCCTCCGCCGACAAGGGCGGCGTGCGCGTCCTGCCCGACTGGGCGTGAGCGAAGCGCCTACAATCGTGGGCATGCATGGAGAGTACAAAGTCCCCGGAGGAAAGCTCGTCGTCGTCGACACCGACGTGGAGGAGGATCGCCTCGCGCGCGTGAGCGTGTCCGGCGACTTCTTCCTCGACCCCGACGACGCGCTCACCCGGATCACCGCGTCCCTCGAAGGGGCCCCGGCCTCGTCGAGCGCGAAGGATCTGGCCGCGCGCGTGGAGGGAGCCCTCCACGAGGGCGACACCCTCATGGGCGTGACCCCCGAAGCCGTCGGCATCGCCGTACGCCGCGCGCTGGGCGCCGCCCTGTCGTGGGACGACATTGACTTCGACGTCATCCACGGCCCCGTCGTCGACCCGATGATCAACGTCGCCATGGACGAAACCCTGGTCGAAGACGTGGCCGCGGGGCGCCGCAAGCCCTTCATGCGCCTGTGGGAGTGGAACGGCCCCCAGGTCGTCATCGGCTCCTTCCAGTCCTACCAAAACGAAATCCAGCAGGACGGCGTGGATCGATACGGCATCACCGTGTCGCGGCGCGTCACCGGCGGCGGCGCCATGTTCATGGAGCCCGGCAACTGCATCACCTACTCGCTCGTCATCCCCACCGCCCTCGTGGAGGGAATGAGCTTCGAGCAGGCCTACCCCTACCTCGATCAGTGGGTCATGGAGGTCCTCGAAAAGCTGGGCATCAAGGCCAAGTACGTGCCGCTCAACGACATCGCCTCCGAGTTCGGCAAGATCGGTGGCGCCGCACAGAAGCGCTGGGCCAACGGCTACATGGTCCACCACGTGACCATGGCCTACGACATCGACGCCATCAAGATGAACGAGGTCCTGCGCATCGGCATGGAGAAGATCCGCGACAAGGGCACCCGCAGCGCCGTCAAGCGCGTGGACCCCATGCGCTCCCAGACCGGCATGGCGCGCGAAGAGATCCTGCAGGTGTTCTTCGATCACTTCAAGGAGAAGTACAACGCGAGCGTCGGTACCATCACCGAGGCGGATCTCGAGGTCGCGCGCAAGCGCTGTGAGACGAAGTTCGCGCGCGAGGAGTGGGTGCACCGCATCCCCTGATCGCGCTCGTTTTGTGGCCCGCTTCGGTGTCGTTTCGACGAGGCCGGGGCGGGCTTCCGCTTAGAAGAGATGGAGCGCGCCCACCCCGTGGATGATGAGTTCGACGCCGATGACGAGGATCAGAAAGCCCATGATGCGCACGATCGCGCCGACTCCGGTGGCACCCAGCTTGTCGATCCAGGGCGTGCCGTAGCGCAGCAGCAGCGCGATGACGGCGGCAGTTACCGCGATTCCCAGGACGATGCCGACATGAAAACCGATGGCCGTGTTGCGGGCGGCCAGCGCGATAACCACGCCGATCGAGCCGGGCCCCGCGATGAGGGGGAGTGCCATGGGGGAGAAGGATACGTCCGGCTTGGAGGTCGCGTGCTGAGCCTCCTCGTGGGTGGCACGGCGCTTGTTTTCCAGCATCGAGAAACCCGAGTGCGCGACGACCAAGCCACCCGCGATCTGCAGCGAGGGTAGGTCGAAGCCGAAGAAATGCATGATGAGCGAGCCACTGACCGCGAACACCGTCAGGATGGCGAACACGTAGATGCCTGTCTTCCACGCCTGCGAGCGCACCGCAGCCGGAGTATTGCCGGCGGTGAGTCCTGCGAACGCTGCGAGACCACCGATCGGATTGGTGATCGGGGCGAGCGCCAGGATCGCGGCGGACATTCCGGCGAGAACAGTCATCATGCGGACAATCCTAGTCGGCGCTGTGCTCGCGCGAACGATCGGTCCGCTCAGGCGCGGCGGGCGCCGAAGATCGCGGTGCCCAGGCGCACGATTGTCGCCCCCTCGGCAATGGCCCACTCAAGATCGCGGCTCATACCCATAGAGAGCGCCAGGTCCGACTCTTCGACGCCCAGGCGAGATGCGGCCTCGTCCCTGATCCCGCGCAGCTGCGCGTACGCGGCGCGCACGTCGGCCTCGATAGGGGAGTTCAGGCCCACCGTCATGAAGCCCGCGAGCTGCAGGTGTACCGAGGCCTCGACCGCGTCGATCAGTGCGGCGACGTCGGAGGGGGCGCAGCCATGCTTTGTGGCCTCGCCAGAGACGTTCACCTCGACGAACACGGGGAGTGTGCCGGTCGCGCGCGCGTCGATTTTCGAGGCCAGGGCGGGGGAATCTAGCGACTCGATCGCGTCCACGCAGGACAGCGCGTGGTTGATCTTGTTGGACTGCAGAGGCCCGATCAGGTGGATGCGCGCGCCGGGCACCTCTCGGATCGCCTCCACCGTTGCGCGTGCCTCCTGGACGCGGTTGTGGCCGAGTAGGATCGGCAGGCCCGCCTCGCTCAGCGCAGCGGCGGCCTCGCGGCACTTCTCGGGCGTGCGCGTCTTGACCGCCAGCTCCAGATGCACCGAATCGGTGCGGCCACACGCGGACGTCGCGCGGTCAATGCGGTCGCGGGCAGCGGCGATGGCCTCGGGAATACTCATGTCCTCATGGTACGCGCGGAGAAACTTTCAGGGGCCAATCAGGGGTCACTCAGGGGAACCTGAGACGCGAGGTGTGGCAGACTAGAATGTTCACAGATCAAGGAAAGGACACGCAATGCGTACCCTGCTCAACATCATCTGGTTCCTCTTCGGAGGCCTGCCGCTCTTCCTCGGCTACCTCCTCGCGGGTGTCGTCGCCTGCATCTTCGTCGTCACGATCCCCGCGGGCGTGGCATGCTTCCGCATCGCCGGATACGTGCTGTGGCCCTTCGGTAAGCGCGTTATCGACAAGCCGGGCGTGGGCGCGGGCTCCGGCCTCATGAACATCGTGTGGTTCCTGGTCGCGGGCCTGTGGCTCGCCATCGGTCACGTGACCACTGCGGCCGCCCAGGCTGTGACGATCGTCGGCATTCCGCTGGCTATCGCCAACCTGAAGATGATCCCGATCACCTGCTTCCCCTTCGGCAAGGCCGTCATCGACGACCCGACCGCGTCCATCCTCTGACGCGTCCTACACTGGGGTCATGGCTCGTAAACACAGCAAGGATCACGGCGGTGGCCCCACCCGCGCCATCGAGGTGCTGACGGCGGCCGACGTTGCTTTTACCGTTCACGAGTACGAGCACGACCCGGCCGCCCGGGCGTTTGGGGAGGAAACCGTCGAGAAGCTGGGCATCGACCCCACCCAGGCCTTCAAGACGCTCATGGTGCGCCTGGAGCCCACCGGCGAGTTCGTCGTCGGCTGCGTGCCCGCACTGGCACACCTGTCCATGAAACTGATTGCCAAGGCAGCCGGCGCGAAGAGCGCCGCCATGGCTGACCCGGCCGTCGCACAGCGCCGCACCGGCTACGTCGTGGGCGGTATCAGCCCGCTCGGGCAAACCACTGCGCACCGGCTGTTCATCGACTCGGCGTGCCTGGACCACGAGACCATGATCGTCTCGGGCGGGCGCCGAGGCCTCAGCGTTGAACTGAGCCCCCTCGACCTCGTCGAGCTGACGGACGCCGAGGTCACGGACCTCGCCCAGGTCTGACCCGGCCGGATTTGAACTCCGACTCGGCTGTTTGAGCATGCCGACTTCAATTGCGGGAATCCAGTCGATACCCGTGCATACTCAGGCATCTGTCACACATCTGATGGGCGTTGTACAATGAAAGTCGTACATTCGTCTGAAAGGTGTGGCGATATGAAAACGGCGACGCTCAACATGCGTGTGGATCCAAGTGTGAAGGAAGAAGCCGAGAGGGTGTATGCCCAGTTCGGCATGAACCTCACGGATGCTGTCAACGTATTCCTTCATAAGTCGATCATGGAGGGTGGCTTGCCCTTTGACTTGCGTCAACCTCGCTATAACGCTGAAACCGAGCTAGCCATGAGCGAGGCTCGCGACATAGCCGCAGGGCGTGTTGTCGCTACCCGTTACGCGTCCGCAGCACAAGCGTTCGCGGACGTCGATGATGAGTGAGCCTCAGCGGGGCCAGCGTGCCCTCGTGATGACCGGTCAATTTAAGAAGGATCTCAAGAGGGCCCGCAAACGAGGGCTTCCTATCAAGGAGCTCGAAGCGGTCATAGACCTCATTCTTGCGGGTGAAGTGTTGCCTCCCAAGCGGAGGGATCATCTCTTGACCGGGAACTATGCGGGGTTCCGTGAATGTCACATTCGGCCGGATTGGCTGTTGATCTATCTAGATGAGCCAGAGATCTGCGTGGTGACGGCAATTCGCACGGGTTCCCACTCGGACCTGTTTCAATAGCCGCTGTTTTCTTCCAGGAGAGTTGAGATCGCATGGTTGAGCTGACTGAACTAAGCCGCCGCGGGCGCGCCGCCTACTGGGTGGTTGCCGCCCTCGCCTGGGCGGGCGTCGCCGCCACTCTTATTATCACGGCCTTCGATGGCTACGCTGCGCCGACCTACGTCGAGGAGGGCCTCTTCGCGGGTGCCCCCCACGGTTGGGCGGGCGCCCCCGAGCGCCTCATCAATTGCCTGTCCTACTTCACCGAGCTGTCCAACATCATGGTTGCGATCATCTCGACCGTTCTCGCGCGCCGGGGCCGTGTGGGTGCATGGGGGAGGGCGACGCACCTGTGCGCGCTCATGATGATCACGGTGACCGCGATCGTCTACGCGACGCTCATCGGCCCCTACGAGGTCCTTTCCGGCTTCGCGCTCGTCACCAACCCCCTCCAGCACGTCGTCGTCCCCGCCGCCTTCGTGGGCACGGCTGCGCTCGTGGGACCGCGCGGCGGCATCACGTGGGCGACGCTGGGGCGCGCGCTGCTGATCCCGGTCGCGTGGGTGGCGTACACGCTCGTGCGAGGCTCCTTCACGCACCAGTACCCGTACGGATTCGTCAACGTGTGGCGCATCGGCTACGTGCAGGTCGCCATCAACATCGTGGTGATCCTGATCGGTGCCCTGGTCTTCATGGCGCTCTTCGCGGGCGCGGACTGGCTGATCCGCAAGGTGTCCCGGCGCTGACGGTCTGTGCACCTCCCGGACACGGTCCCGTCCGAGGCCGCTAGAGTGAGGCCATGAGCAACGAGCCCGGGCTTGTCCCTGAACTTACCGTCACCGATTACGAGGCATCGCGCCGTTTTTGGTGCGACCTAGTCGGTTTTTCCCTTCGCTATGAGCGGCCTGAGGAAGGATTCGGCTACCTTGTCCTGGGTAACGCGCACCTGATGCTCGACCAGATCGACCAGGGTAGGACGTGGGCGACAGGACCTCTTGAGTTCCCCCTTGGTCGGGGTATCAACTTCGAGGTTCAGGTCGATAACCTGGACGGTACGTTGCAGCGCATCACAGAGGCAGGATGGCCGATCTTCGTCGAACCCGAAGAGAAGTGGTACCGGGCGGGCGATGTAGAGATCGGCGTCCGGCAGTTCCTCATCCAGGACCCGGACGGATACCTTGTGCGGCTCCAGCAGGAAATCGGCGAGAGGCCCACGTCGAAGACGCATGCGGATTGCACGCAGGATGAGCGCAGCAGCGACTGAGGGCGCTGTTTCGCTCTCCCGGCGCTGAGAAACCCGCCCGCTCGACAGGGTTGCAAGCCGTTGTGGAGCAGGCGGGTTCAATGTTCAGGTTGGTACCTCTTAGTGGGAGTTCAGAACGCAGTTTGCGATGAGTGCGTCGATGCGGCGCACGTCGATGTGTCGGCCTAGGCTGATCTTGATATGGCCTGCGCGGGTCCATAACTCGACCTCGGCAGTCATATCGATTGTGCCGGCGTTCTCGGTCGACCACATGTTGATGTTCTTGTAGGGCAGTGAGTAGATTTCGACCTTGCGGCCGGTAATTCCCTGCGCGTCGCGCACGATGAGGCGCTGCGACGTAAAGATTGCCGAGTCTCGCGTTGTTGCGAACGCAGCGTAGGGCTGCTCGCCGGGAATCAGGATGTTGGAGACGTCCTTGGGGATCGCTACCTCGTTGAAAAATGCCCACTGGGCGACTGTTGCGGCTTCCATGCCATGTCCTTTCTCGATGGTGACATGGTAACCACGGGGTAGTTGTCATGCAACTGTCCCCGCCCGTCGTGTAGATGAGCCACTCTGTGACTAGCCGCGCGAGGGACTTACCGCGCCCCGACGGTGATCGTGGCCAGGGCAACCCTTCCAGCCTCGTCCGAGGCGGGCACGTCCACGAGGGCGACGATGCGCCAGTCCATGTCCTCCTCCGGATCGAACAGGGTCTGCGTGGCCAGCCAGAACGTGCCGGCCGGAGCCTGATCGACCGCGTCCGCGATCGCCTCGATGCGCGCAGCCTGGGCGCGCTCGACATCGGAAGAAACCGTAGCGGGAGCCAGCTCCAGTACGTCCTCGCGGGTCGGGGCCTCGTTCAAGGAACACAGCGACAGGGCGCGCGCCCGCTGGTCGATGCCGATCCACTCGTGCTCCGCCCAGTAGTGCTCGAGCACCGCGTCCCACTCGTCCTCACCCCACGGGGCGACCAGCGGGGTGCGCGAGGCCTCGTCGAGACGCGCCAAGGCCTCGACGTTGTCGCGGCTCATCGCCTCCACGCGCTCGAACAGGGCCGAGCGAATCGCCGTGCGGAACGCATGACGGTTCGCGCTAAAGGGAACGGTCCCGTCCTCCCGTGCGCCAAACGCGAGTTCCGCGCCCTCCGTGCCGTCGCCCTCGGACGCGGGAGAGAGGGCCTGACCCGTGGACATGGCCTCCCACTCGTCCAGCAGCGAGGAGTCCACCGCGCGGATCAGGGCAGACAGCCACGCAATGATCGAACGTAGCTCGTCCGTCATGAGCTCGTCCGGCACGATCTGGCGCAGCGCGCGATACGCGTCCGTCAGGTAGCGCAGCACGATGCCCTCGGAGCTGCCCACGTCGTAGCGGCCCACAATCCCCGTGAACGTCAGCGCGTTCTCGATCATCTCGCGCACGACCGACTTCGGGGAAATCTCCTGATCCTCGATCCACGGGTTCGCGTGCAGATACACCGCGAACGCGTCGCCCAGCAGATCGGCCAGCGGGCGCGGCCACGTGACCTCCTCCAGCGCGGCCATGCGCTCGTCGTACTCCATGCCCTGCGCCTTCATCGCAGCCACGGCCTCGGCGCGCGCCGCCTTTTCCTGCGCGAATAGGAGCGGACGCGGATCCTCCAGGACCGACTCGATGACTGAGACGACGTCGAGGGCGAAGGTCGGGGACTCGGGGTCCAGCAGCTCGAGCGCGGCCAGTGCGAAGGGGGAGAGCGGTTGGTTGAGCGCGAAGTCATCCGGCAGGTCGGTGGCCGCACGCAGGCGTGGCTCACCCGACGCCGAGGCCTGCGCAGAAGACACGTGCTCGACGACGCCCGCCTGCTTCATCGACGTGTAGATCTCACCCAGGCGGCGCAGGTGTGGGTTGCGATCCGTGGGTGGATCGTCGTTGTTGCGCGCCAGCCACACGAGGTGCTCACCCGGGTCACGCCCGGCCGCGGGCGCACCGGCCAGCACGTTGAGGACCATCGCGTGCGTCATCTCGAAACGGCTCGTGAGCTGCTCGGGAGCCGCGTCCACGAGGCGCTCGAACGTCGAGCGCGTCCACGAGATCTCGCCCTCGCTCGGCCCCTTGCGCTTCTTCGCCGACTTCTTCGCGGCGCGCTTGGCCTCGCGGGCGTCACGGGCCGCCTCCTGCGCGGCGCTCAGGCGTGCGCGCTCACGGGCGGCATCGACCTCGTGCTCTGGGGCCAGAACGCGCACGAAACCGACCGTATCGAAGCCGGCACGGCCCGCGCGCCCCGCGATCTGGTGGAACTCGCGCGCGCTTACGTGGCGCATGCGTCGCCCGTCGTACTTGACGAGCGACGTCATCAGCACCGTGCGGATCGGCACGTTGATGCCCACCCCCAGGGTGTCCGTGCCGCACACGATCGGCAGCAGGCCCGCCTGCGTGAGGCGTTCGACGAGGCGGCGGTAGCGAGGCAGCATGCCCGCGTGATGCACGCCGATGCCCTGCGCGAGCAGCGACTTGAGGGTCTGCCCGAAGCCCTTTGTAAACGACACGCCCGCCAGCTGCGTGGCGATCGCCTTCTTCTGCTCGGGCGAAATCAACGACGAACGATCGAAAGACTGCGCGGTCGCGACCGCGTCACGCTGGGAGAAATGCACGATGTAGACGGGCCAGCGGCCCTCACCCAGCAGTCGCTCGACCGTGTCGGCCAGGCGATCCACGACGTACTCGAACTCGAGGGGCACGGGGCGCTCCGCGTCGTCGATGAGGGACACGTCGCGCCCGGTGCGTTCCCTCCACGCGCGTTCGAAACGCGTCGTGTCGCCTAGCGTCGCGCTCATCGCGACCACCTGCGGGGTCCTCAGCTCCAGGAGCGGCACCTGCCACGCCCAGCCGCGCTGACGGTCCCCATAGAAGTGGAACTCGTCCATGACGATCATGTCCGCGTCCAGCGTGGGCCCCTCGCGCAGCGACTGATTCGCGAGGATCTCGGCGGTGCAGCAGATGATGGGCGCGTCGGCGTTCAGGGACACGTCGCCGGTCACCATGCCGACGTTGTCCGCGCCGAACAGGGACACGAGGTCAAAGAATTTCTCTGACACCAGGGCCTTCAGGGGCGCCGTGTAGTAGGAGCGGCCCCCATGCGCCATCGACGTAAAGTGCGCGGCGAGCGCGATCATCGACTTGCCCGACCCCGTGGGGGTCGCAGCGATCACGTGGTTGCCCGCCAGGATCTCGACCAGGGCCTCCTCCTGGTGGGGGTAGAGCGGACGCCCGGTGCCCTCGGCCCAGGACACGAAGGCCTCGTACAGGGCGTCGTCGTCGCCCAGACGGCCCTCGTCCTCCAGGTCGTCCAGGATCTCGTTCAAAGTCGCGCTCATGCTCCCATTGTCCCAGAGTGCGCCCACGTCTGCGTCCCCGCGCCGCCGGGCCCTTCCCGCAGCTCATTGACGAGGCCGGGGCGGAGTCCGTGCTCACGGGTGGCCATGCGCGTGGCGAGACGTCGCCTGCTGGGCGCGCGGGCCTGTGGCAAGATGAACGGGTCCCATGACAACGAGCGGGTGCGGCCCGCGAAGCGCGCGAGGCCCCGCGACCCATCCACGGCCTCGCCCATTGACACCCCGGGAGGTTCCTGTGGAACAGATAGCTGTGATCGAAAAGGAGATCGCTGACTGGATCACGATGCACCTGACGATTGTCATCCTGATCGGCGTGGGCCTCGTCCTGACGGTCGTCTCTCGCGGCGTGCAGCTGCGCCTCTTCCCGGAGATGGTGCGCACGGTCCTCGGCTCGCGCAAGGGCGCCGACGGCGGTATCTCCTCCTTCCAGGCCTTCGCGATCTCGCTGGCCGCGCGCGTGGGTATCGGCAACGTGTTCGGCGTGGCCGCGGCGCTCATGTTCGGCGGCCCGGGTGCGATCTTCTGGATGTGGGTCGTGGCCCTGGTGGGCATGGCGACCGCATTCTTCGAGGCGACGCTGGCCCAGATCTTCAAGGTGAAGCACTCCGACGGCTCCTTCCGCGGCGGCCCGGCCTACTACATCAAGCGCGGCATGAAGAACCGCGTCCTGGCCAACGTCTTCGCCGTTATCACCGTCGTTACCTGTGGCATCGTCATCACCTCCGTGCAGTCCAACGCCATCGCGGGCACGCTCACGAGCGCCTTCGGTGAGGCCGCCAAGGAGCCTCTGCCCGGCGCGGGCGGCTTCTCGGCCGCGCAGCTCACGGTCGCAGGCCTCATCTTCGTCTTCTCCGCGATGGTTATCTTCGGCGGCATCCGCACCGTCGCCCGCGTCACCGAGTGGATGGCCCCGATCATGGCGACCATCTACGTCATCATGGTCGCCATCGTCTGCCTCATGAACATCACGCAGTTCGGCACCGTTCTGGGCCAGATCTTCACCTCCGCGTTCTCCATGGACGCCACCGTCGGCGGCCTGGGCGGCGGCATCATCGCCGCGATGATCAACGGCACCAAGCGCGGCCTCTTCTCCAACGAGGCCGGCCAGGGCACCGCTCCCAACGCCGCCGCGACCGCGACCGTGTCCCACCCGGTGCGCCAGGGCCTCATCCAGTCCCTGGGTGTCTTCATCGACACGATTGTCGTGTGCACCGCGACCGCCTTCGTCATCCTCATCGCAGGCGAGAAGGTGTGGGGCGGCGCGGACGTGAACCCCTCCAACCTGACGACCCTGGCCGTGGCCCACGAGCTCGGCGCCTGGACGATCGTGCCCATGGCGATCCTGATCTTCGTCCTGGCCTACTCCTCGGTTATCGCCGCCTACGTCTACTCCGACACGAACATGTCCTTCGTCTTCGGTGACGCCCGCTGGGCGACCTGGACCGTGCGTGTCGTGTGCGTGGCCTCGGCGACGATCGGCGCCCTGCTGACCCTGGACGTCGTGTGGAACGCCGTCGACATCGCGATGGCGGTCATGACGATCACGAACCTGGTGGCCCTGGTCTTCCTGGCCCGCTGGGTGCTGGGTGCGCTGCGCGACTACGAGGCCCAGCGTCGCGATGGCGTCGCCGAGCCCGTCTTCGTGGGCGAGAAGAACCCGCTGCTGCCCGGCGATGTTCCCGGCAGTGTGTGGAAGCGCGCGAAGCAGAAGAAGAAGTAATAGTTGCCGACCACCTCGCCGGGTGCGCCGGGCACATGTCGTGCCTCGCGCACCCGGCGTCGCGTCTGTCGGCGCTGCTCGGCGCGGCGCACGCGCGCCTGCGTTAGGCTACCGGCATGAGAATCGCACGTTTTTCCGATGGTACGAACCCTGTCTACGGCGCCCTTGAGGAGGGCTCGACGAGGATCGTGGGGCTCAAGGGTGACCCGCTGTTTTCGCCCGTGGAACCCTCCGGCCAGATCTACGAGCTGGACGAGGTCCGCCTGCTCTCCCCGGTGATCCCGCGCTCGAAGGTCGTGGGTATCGGTGACAACTACTCGGACACCCCGATTCCGGCTGACGAGCGTCCCGAGCCGCCGATTTTCCTGAAGGCGAATACCTCGGTCGTGGGCCCCGACGACCCGATCGCGATCCCCGCGTGGTCGAACGCGGTGGCCTTCGAGGGCGAGCTCGCGATCGTCATCAAGTCCCTCGCTAAGGACGTGAGTGTCGAGGATGCGCCGCAGATGATCCTCGGCTACACGATCGCCAACGACGCTACCGCCCGCGATGCGATGACGGGCGGTCCCTGGTCGCGCGGCAAGTCTTTCGACTCGGCGTGCCCGCTGGGCCCGTGGATTACGGTCGATCCCGCCCTTGACGTCACCAACCTGGCGATCCGCTCCTATCTGAATGGTGAGATCGCTCAGGATTCTTCGACCGCGCACATGATCTGGAACCCCTTCGAGCTGGTGTCCTACGTGTCTCACCAGATGACGCTGCTGCCCGGCGACGTGATTGCCACGGGTGCGCCGGCGGGTGCGCAGGTCGTTCACGCTGGTGACCGCGTGGAGATTGAGATCGAGGGGATTGGAAGCCTGACGAATCCTGTCGTCCGAGCCTAACTGTGTGACCTGTGTGATAGGATTACGTCGTTCTGACAATATCTCCGTCGCATAGGAGCACACTGTGAGCGAACCCCAGTCATCGGGCGCGCTGGCCGTCGAAATGGCCGGTCTGGACGTCATCCCCGAATCCGATCGAAAAGGAAAACCCTCCGACCTGTTCATGCCGTGGTTTGCGGCGAATATTTCGGTCCTGGGTATCTCGTGGGGCTCGTGGGTCCTCGGCTTCGGGCTTTCCCTCGCACAGGCGGTCGTCGTGTCCGTCGTTGGAGTGGCCCTGTCATTCCTGGTCTGCGGCCTCATCGCTATCGCCGGTAAGCGTGGCTCCGCCCCGACGCTGGTCCTGTCGCGCGCGGCCTTCGGCTTCAATGGCAACCGCATTTCGGCGGCGATCTCGTGGATCCTGACGGTGGGCTGGGAGACCTTCCTGGCGATCATGGCCGTCCAGGCCACGGCTACGGTGATGGGGGCGCTCGGCTTCACGAACCACGTTGTCGCCCAGATCATCGCGCTGATCCTCGTCGTCGTTCTGGCGGCGGGTTCGGGCATCCTCGGTTTCGAGGCGATCATGAAGGTCCAGACGTGGATCACCTGGGCCACCGCGGCCCTGACGATCATCTACCTGGTCCTGGTCGCCCCGACGATTGACTTCGCGGTCCTCTCCTCGCGTCCCTCGGCGCCCCTGACCGCGGTGCTCGGCGCGGGCTGCATGCTCCTCGTGGGCTTCGGCTTCGGCTGGATCAACGCGGCCGCCGACTACTCGCGCTACCTGCCGCGCGCCGCCTCGACGAAGGGCGTGGTCGGCTGGACGACGGTGGGCGCGGCCCTGCCCACGGTCATCCTCGTCTTCTTCGGCATCCTCCTGGTTGGATCGGCCGACGAGTCCCTCTCCGAGGCCATCGGTGGTGACCCGATCGGCGCGCTCACCACGCTGCTGCCCACCTGGTTCCTCATCCCCTTCGCGCTGGTCGCGATCCTGGGCCTCATCGGCGGCATCGTCATGGACATCTACTCCTCGGGCCTGTCGCTGCTGGCCACGGGCGTGCCCGTGTCGCGCCCGGTCGCCACTGCGATTGATGGCACGATCATGACGGTCGGCACGATCGTCGTCGTGTTCTTCGCGGACTCCTTCCTAACCCCCTTCACGGCGTTCCTCACGACCCTGGGCGTCGTCATCGCCGCGTGGGGCGGCGTCATGCTGGCGGACATCGCGCTGCGCCGCAAGGACTACGACGAGCCGTCGCTCTTCATCCCCTCGGGCCGCTACGGCTCGGTGAACTGGGGCGCGGTCGCCTCCCTGATCGTCGGCTCGCTGGTGGGCTGGGGCCTCGTCGTTAACGCGAGCGCCTCCTGGCTGTCCTGGCAGGGCTACCTCCTCGGCCCCCTGGGCGGGCGCGAGGGCGACTGGGCGGGCGCCAACATCGGCATCCTCCTGGCGATGGTCGTCGGCTTCGTCGGTTACTGGGCGACCAGCGCGGGCCGCGTGCGCGCGCAGGAGAAGCTGCCCTCGCGCACCTACGCCGAGGGCGCGGACGAGGGCGAGCAGTGAGCGTCGACCCGCGCTTCCCCCAGGCTCTCCTCGACGACGAGGCCGTGGCCGGCGCCCGGGTCCTCACCTCTCTTGCGGGACGCCCGGACGCGCTCGTCGTGCTCGGCTCCGGCTTGGCCGAGGCCCTCGACGAGGCCTGGGGAGCCCCCGCGGCCACCGTGCCGCTGGGCGACATCCCCGGCGTCGTTGCGCCGGTTGCGGATGGGCACGGCGGCGAGCTACGCGCCTATGAGACGAGCGGGGGAGTGGTCCTCGTGGCCACGGGCCGCACGCACCTCTACGAGGGGCTGGGTCCCCGCCCTGTCACGGCTCTGGCCCGCGCCACCGTTGCGGCGGGGATTAGCCGCGCGGTCCTCACGAACGCGAACGGCTGCCTGAAGCCCTGGAGCCTGGGCGACGTCATGGCGATCACCGACCACGTGAACTTCAGTGGCACCTCGCCCTTCGATGGGCCGCTCTTCCTGGACGTGTCGGCCGTGTGGGATGCCCAGATGACGCAGGCGCTGCGCGGCGTGTGCCAGCGCGAGGGTACTTACGCGATCCTGCGTGGCCCCGAGTACCAGACGATGGCCGAGACCCGCATCCTCGCGGGCCTGGGCGTGGATTGTGTGGGCATGTCGACCGTCATGGAAGCCATCACTCTGCACGCCCTGGGCGTGCGCGTCGCCGGCATGTCGGTCGTCTCCGACCTGTCCTTTGCCGACGCCCCGACGGATCCGACCGCCGTCGTCGAGGCGGCCTCTGCGGCTCGCCAGACCGTGGTTGCTGGCATCGAGGTGGCCCTGGGCGCCTGAGCGCGGAACCAGACACGAACGAGGCCGTGGTCGGCAGGTGGATGTCCACCGCTGCCGGCCACGGCCTCGTATCGCGCGAGAGAAGATCAGAGCAGGCCGAGGACCCCCTCCACGATCCGCGAGGCTACGTCGGGGGCGCACGCCAGGTTGATGCGCGCCCACGAGGCGTAGTCGGCGCCCAGGGTGCGGCCCTCGTTGGCGGCGATGCGGGCGCGCTCGCGCAGCGTTGCGGCGGGGGAGAGGGGGCCCAAGTCCACGCCTTCGAAGCCCCACCAGGTCAGGTACGTGCCCTCGGGGCGCACGAAGTCGATCGGTGTGTCCGCGAGAGCGCGCTCCACGAGGTCCACGTTGGAGCGGATGAGGTCCTTGACCTCGCGCTGCCAAGCCTCGCCCTGCTCGTAGGCGGCGATCGCGCCGACTGTGCCGATGACGTTCGCGTCGTGGCGTACGGCCGCGGCGAACACGTCCCAGCGCTCGCGCAGCGCCTCGTCGGGCAGGATCACCTGCGCGGAGGGGAGCCCCGCGATGTTCCAGCCCTTCGACGCGGCGGTCGCGGTCACCGTGTGGGATGCGAACGAGGGGCCGAGCGACGCGTAGGAAACGAACGGAATTGACTCGTCCAACACGAGGGAGGAGTGGATCTCGTCGGAGAACACGAGGGCGTCGTAGTCGGAGACGACGTCATGCAGGGCGCGCAGCTCGTCCTCGCGCAGGACGCGGCCGACCGGGTTCCACGGGTTGCACAGGATGACGAGGCCGGCCCCGGCCTCAAGCCCGGCGCGGATCCCCTCCAGGTCCAGCGCCCACCCGCGCCCGCCGGCACGCGTGCCGCGCAGTGAGGGTACCTCGATGACGGGGTGGTCGAACTTGCCCGGGATCGTCAGGAAAGGCATGTAGGCGGGCGTGGGCACGATGATCGGCGCGCCCGGGCGCACCAGGTGCTGAATCGTCGCTTCGAGGGCGGGCAGGACCGAGGCCACGAGACGCACGTGCGAGGCGTCCACGTCCCAGCCAAAGCGCCTCTTCTGGAACTCGGCGGTCGCGCCCGCGATGCGCGGCTCCAGCCAGGTCGGCTGGTAGCCGAGCAGGCCGTCGTCGATCGCCCCCTTCATCGCGTCGGCGACCTCTGGGGCCGTCCCAAAGTCCATTTCCGCCACCCACGCGCCGATCGTCGGCTCACCGCTCGCGGTCGTGATACCCGTCCACTTCAGGGAGCCGGTGCGGTAGAGGTGGGAGTCGGAAAAGAGACGAACGGACACGGTGTCCTCCTGGATGAGTCGGTGGATGCGGCTCGGGCCGATCCCGGTGATGCAACCAGCCTATCCGCGCCCCCGGCGCGCGTCGCAGCGCGCCCACCCATCAAGCAAATGCAACAGCCACCGCTGGAGTAGGATGGAGGAATCATGAGTGAAACAACTGCCACCGGTGCCGACGTTCGCGTCCGCTTCTGCCCCTCGCCCACAGGAACCCCTCACGTCGGCATGGTCCGTACGTGCCTGTTCAACTGGGCCTACGCCCGCCACACGGGAGGAACCTTCGTCTTCCGCATCGAAGACACGGATGCCGCCCGCGATTCCCAGGAGTCCTTCGACCAGATCATCGAGTCCCTGCAGTGGCTGGGCCTCGACTGGGACGAGGGCGTCGGTAAGGGAGGCCCGCACGGCCCCTACCGTCAGAGCGAGCGCATGGACATCTACCGTGACGTGGCCGCCCGCCTGCTTGAGGCCGGCTACGCCTACGAGTCCTACTCGACTCCCGAGGAGATCGAGGAGCGTCACCGCGCCAAGGGTGAGGACCCCAAGCTCGGCTACGACGGCTTCGACCGCAACCTGACGGAGGAGCAGATCGCCGCTTTCCGCGCCGAGGGTCGCCAGCCCGTCCTGCGCCTGCGCATGCCCGACGAGGACATCACGTTCACGGACCTGATCCGCGGCGAGATCACCTTCAAGGCCGGCTCGGTGCCGGACTATGTCATCGTGCGCGCCAACGGCCACCCGCTCTACACGCTGGTGAACCCGATCGACGACGCGCTCATGGAGATCACCCACGTGCTGCGCGGTGAGGACCTGCTTTCCTCGACGCCCCGCCAGATCGTGCTGTACCGCGCTCTCGAGGCCATCGGCGTCGCCAAGTTCATGCCGCGCTTCGGCCACCTGCCCTACGTCATGGGTGAGGGCAACAAGAAGCTGTCCAAGCGCGACCCCGAGTCGAATCTGCTGCTGCACAAGGCTGCCGGCATGATCCCCGAGGGCCTCAACAACTACCTGGCTCTCCTGGGCTGGTCGATTGCCGCGGACCGCGACATCTTCTCTATGGAGGAGATGGCCCAGGCCTTCGACATTTCGGACGTGAACCCGAACCCGGCGCGCTTCGACCAGAAGAAGGCCATTGCGATCAACGCCGAGCAGATCCGTCTGCTGGACGGCGAGGACTTCCGCAACCGCCTGGTGCCCTTCCTGCACCGCGACGAGGTCGTCTCAGCCGACTCCTTCGAGGCGCTGACCGATCGCGAGCGTGAGATCCTCACCGAGGCCGCGCCGCTCATCCAGACGCGCATCCAGCTGCTCGGCGAGGCCACGGGCATGCTCGGCTTCCTCTTCGTTGCCGACGATGCCCTGGAGATGGACGAGAAGGCCGTCTCCAAGCTCAAGGACAACGCCGTGGACGTCCTGGACGCCGCCATCGAGACCGTCGAGGGCCTGACCGAGTTCACGACCGAGTCCCTCGAGGCGTCGCTGCGCGCACGCATCGTTGATGAGATGGGCGTCAAGCCCCGTCTGGCCTTCGGCCCGCTGCGCGTCGCCGTGACCGGCCGTCAGGTTTCCCCGCCGCTGTTTGAGTCCATGGAGATCCTGGGCCGCGATTCCTCGCTGACCCGTCTGCGCGCCCTGCGCGCCTCCCTGGCCTGATCGCTGAGACCAGCCCCGGCCTCGTCCCTGTCATGTCGGACGAGGCCGGGGCTTCGTCGTGCCCGGAGGTGTCCCGTTCGCGGGGGAGAGGCGGTGGGTGATCGGGACCACTGGCCTTCGATTTGGCATGAGGGCGTCGGTCCGCTACAGTTATCTCCTGTCGCCAGCGACGTGAAAGCGAAGCGGGTGATAGCCAATGGGGTATGGTGTAATTGGCAACACAGCTGATTCTGGTTCAGCCATTCT
>JAHACW010000013.1 GCA_018375675.1 Actinomyces sp.
CCACAACCCACCCAACAGGAGGACACCCCACTCCAACTCAGCGCATAACCCACCCCGAAGGACACAAAACGATTACACCACTCCACAGGACTTGACCTCGCCTTTGCTGGCGTGTGCTCTGTCTCCGGTGAAACCGACGACACCATTGCAAGCCAGATACACCTGTTTTCGGCGCAATTTTGGCGAGCAAAGGCGTCATGGGTTTCATGGAGGCGTCCTGAGGCTCCCGCATTGGTGCTGACGGTTTCATCTTGCGGCGCGGTAAGTCGCATGGGTACGACAAAGTTCGCCCAGCGCCGACTGTCGATGGCGATAGCGCGATAATATTCGCCCAGCGCGGGCAAAATGGCCCAAAATGGACGTTTTATGGCGTGCCGGGCGAGTTTGTTCGCGGAAATGGCGCACATGGCCTCGCGTTGGGCGAGTTTTTTCGCGGGTGTGGGTGGTTGGGGTGTTAGTTGGGGGAATTTTGGCGCTCTCCGGCACCTTAATCAGGTCCCGAAGCCCTCCATTGGCACTGAGGCCGGGCCGTTCCATGCGTGCATGCCCTCCAGACCGGCGAAACCTGCCGCGTACGCGGATAGGTTATTGCGATCCGGATAGGTTATGAGGATGCGGATAGCTTATTAACCTATCCGCATGCCGATAACCTATCCGCATCCAGACAACCCATCCGCATGGGCTCAGGTGTGGTCTTCGCGTGCTCGCCGCGCCGTCGGTCGTGGGGGTTTTGCGGCATTAGAAGGCGGCTATCTGCGTGTCGCCGGCGTGTCGGATCTCTAATGATGCAATTCCCCCCGATCAACGGTGTACAAGCCATGACTCACGAGGGTTGGTGCCCAAAACGCGGACCACCTCGGTGAAATACGTTGAAAATGGCTCTTGTAGGTGAGGTGGTCTGCGTTTTGGGCAAATTGGCAGCTGATGGGGTGTGTTGTTCGCGCGTGGACCCGCTATTCCGGGCGCTAACCTGCGCTGTTGGCTGGCCGACCTGCAACGATGCTGTACAGCGGAGTAGTTACCGATGCCCCGCATAACCCTTGATATCGTTGAACCATCGCGCGCTGATGCGCCAAAAACGGGGGAGTGCCGCAGCCTCCTCGCAAACAGGAGGCCATACACGATGGACACCATCAGGAAAGCGGACAGCCGCCGCGGGCGGATCGCCTACGAGGTTGCGGGCCTCGCGTGGCTCGCCGAGGCCTCGGACCCCGGAGCAGCCGTCGTACCCGTGCTTGATCACGGCGCGACGTGGCTTGAGGAGCCCCGCCTGGTCTCTGTCGCGCCAACCCCGCGAGCCGCCGAAGACTTTGGCCGCGCCCTTGCCCATACGCACGCCGCCGGAGCCAGCCACCTGGGTGCGCCGCCGCCCGGCTTCGAGGGGGATGGCTGGATGGGGGAGGCCCACCTCTCGCTACCCGACCGCCCGAGCCCGGCCCCGGCCTCGTCGTCGGAAGGTGAATCCTGGGGTGCCTTCTACGCGCGCGAGCGCATCGCCCCCTACCTCGACGACCGCATCTTCACGGCCGCCGAACGAACGCTCATCGACAAGCTCTGCGAACGCCTCGAATCGGGCGCGCTCGACCACGGCCAACCGCGCCTCATAGAAGACGCGAAAAACCGCCACAACAGCATCGGTGCCGCCCGCACCCACGGCGACCTGTGGAGCGGCAATGTCATGTGGACCCCCGAGGGTGCCGTCCTCATCGACCCCGCTGCGCAGGGAGGCCACGCCGAGGAGGACCTCGCGGCCCTCGCGGTCTTCGGCTGCCCGCACTACGAGCGTATCCTTGCCGCCTACAACGAGGCCTCGCCCCTGGAGGACGGCTGGCGCGAGCGCGTCGCCCTGCACCAGATGCACATCATCATGATCCACTGCGCCGTCTTCGGGCGCTCCTACGTGCCCGAGGCCGTGGCAATCGCCCGCAGGTACGCATAGACCACGCCTCCCACCGCGGACCCGCACGCGCATGCGTGGAGACGAGGAGGGAGGCGTGGTACCGCTCGAAGGCAGAGATTCTCAGGCGCGAGCGTCGTAGTGCTGCAGGCCAGAGTCCTCTCGCGAGCCGCCCTGGCCGTCGCCCACGTCGTGATAGTCGTGGATCCACTCCAGGCGGCGCACCCACTTAACCATCTTGTAGCCGTGCTGGGAATCCGCGCGCAGGCGTAGAGGGCCGCCGTAGACCTCGGGCAGAGGCTCGTCGTTCATGCCCCAGGCGAGGATGCACTCGTCGTCGTCGATCATCGACGGGTCGATGCACTCGTAGTAGGGCTCGGTCGGGCGCCCGTCGTAGGTGTGCCCGACGTGTCCGAAGGAGGTGGCCATCAGGTAGTGCGCGCCCTCCGTGGGCGTGACCTGATCGAGGAGATCCTTGAGGCGGATGCCCTCCCACTTCGCGATGCCCGTCCATCCCTGCATGCAGGTGTGCATCGTAATGTTCGTGACCTTGCCCAGGGCCTTCAGCTCGTCGATGGAGAAAGACTTCTCCTCCTCGACCAGGCCGCCGATCTCGAGGCGGAAGTCCTTGAAGTCGTCCTCGCGCAGGGCGATGTACTCCTCGGACTGCTCCTGTGTCGGCGGGCGCGTGTTGACCCAGTGGAACGGGGAAATGTCGTCCTCGGTGAAGGTCTTCTTCGCGACCTGACGAGACTTCAGGCGGTCGATCGTGAGCGCGCGAATTGGCTGCGTCGCACCCCAGATCCAGCGCTGGGTGCGGCGCAGGTTCGACAGGGACCAGTAGGAGGCTCCGATCCACAGGGCGATGGCAACGACGATACCGATGATCAGCATGGTGACGGCCTGAGCGAATTGTGCCGCCGTGATGTCGTTGTAGTTTTCTCCCAGCATCATGTGCGCGATGTTGTACGTCGGGTGGACGATGAAGACGAGCGCAACGTGAATCACGACGAAGACGCAGTAGAAGGCCATGCCCAGGAAGTGGATCGAACGCGCCGTCTGGCGGTTGCGGAAGAGCTTGACATACCCGGGGAAGCGTCCCGCGAAGGTGGGGGACATGATGGGGCCGGTCGCGATCATGAGGGGCGCGACGATGAAGACGACCGTGAAATACATGAGCTTCTGGAGGGCGTCATAGGGCTGGAAGTGCTCGATGGAGGGAATCTGCAGACCCATGTAGATCTTCGCGCTCTCCCAAGCCTCGGGGAAGATGGACCACGAGGTGGGGACGATGCGTCGCCACTGGCCCGTCCCGAAGAGGAGGGCGACGTACACGAAGCCGTTAATGAGCCAGATGGCCGTGACGAGCGCGTGCCACGCGCGGCCCAGGCCGATCTGTCCGCGTCCGGGCAGGGAGATCAGCGGGTGGAGGTTGCGCTGGTCGTCGCGCGCCGTGAACTCGCCGGGGACGGTCGACACCTTGTCCTTCGTGAACTTGAGCCACTCGGATCCGGGTGTGCAGTGATTGTTCCAGTACAGACGTGGGTGAGATGCGAGGACCTCCCAGCCGGAACGGATGAGGAAGCCCATCATGATGAAGTTGATGAAGTGGGTGATCCTCAGCCAAGCGGGAAAAGTGTCGAGGTGGACGGCACCGGCTGCGCTGGCCATTGCTGCGAGCGCGTGCATTGCGGTTCCTCCTGTGTGGCGTGAATGATAGAACGTCTCGCATATTAGAGGGGAAATGCGCGCATAAATAGCTGTCAAGTCATGTTCTAGTGTAGTGAGCTACAAGTTGTCCACTTGTCAGGCGATATTTGAGTTGGAAAAAGCCAGTCTTTTAGAAAAATGAATGTTGATAAAATGCGGATTGAAGCCATGAAAAACGAGGTCGGGGCCAGGTCGTGCGTTGACCCAGCCCCGGCCTCGTCCCCGGAGATGTGAATGGCCTACAGGCGCGGGATGTTACGCATGTTGGAGGTGGCCATTGAGAAAGCCTCGGCGATGCCGCGGTTGAGAACGATCTTGCTCATCGCGGTCGCGAAGCCGACGACCTGGCCGCCCGTGATGGCCGGCGGGAGCGAGAGTGCGTTCGGATCCGTGATGACCTCAACGAGGGCGGGGCCGGGCGCAGCGAACGCCTCGCGGTACGCGTCCTCCAGGCGAGAAGCATCCTCGACGCGCTCCGCGTGGAAACCAATTGCGCGGGCAATGTCCGCGTAATTCGTATCAGGGACATCTGTCTGGAAGTCAGGCAGGCCGTTGACCAGCATCTCCAGCTTCACCATGCCCAGCGTCGAATTGTTGAAGACGACCACCTTGATCGGTAGGTCGTACATCTTCGCGGTGATGAGTTCGCCGAGAAGCATCGAGAGCCCGCCGTCGCCCGACACTGACACGACCTGGCGATCCGGGTAGGCGACCTGAGCGCCCAGGGCCATCGGCAGGGCGTTTGCCATCGACCCGTGCAGCAGGGAGCCGATGAGGCGGCGGGTGCCGAGCGGATCAATGTAGCGGGCGGTCCACACGTTGCACATGCCCGTGTCCGCGGTGAAAATCGCGTCCTTCGCGGCCGTCTCATTGAGGAGGTGGGCGGCGTACTCGGGGTGGATCGGGCGCATCTTCTCCACGTTGCGCGTGTAAGCGCCCACGGGAGCGTGCATGATCTCCGAGTGCTTCTTGATCTTGGACTTCAGGAAGGAATCGGAGCGGTTCGCGCGCAGGTGGGGGAGGAGTGCCTCGATGAAGGGCTTGACCTGCGCGTGGATTGCGAGGCCGACGTCCGTGCGGCGGCCCAGCTTCTCCGCGTGCGTGTCCACCTGGATGGTCGGGGTGGACGGCAGGAACTGGTCGTAGGGGAAGTCAGTGCCCAGCAGGATCAGTACGTCGGCGTCGTTCATGCCCTCGGCTGCCGCGCCGTAGCCCAGCAGGCCCGTCATGCCCACGTCGAAGGGGTTGTCATACTGGATGAAGTGCTTGCCGCGCAGCGAGTGACCGATCGGGGCCTTGAGGGCGTCCGCCAGGGCGATGACCTCGTCGTGGGCTCCCTCAACACCGGCGCCGGCGAAGATAGCGACCTTGTCGGCCTTGTTCAAGAGGGCTGCGGCCTCTTCAATATCGGTGGCGTTGGGAGCAAGCGTCGCGGGGCGCGCGGGCGCGTAGGTGGGAACGTGCTCAACGGCCTTGAGGTCAGAGACGTCGCCGGGCAATGTGATGACCGAGACGCCGCCCAAGCCGACCGCGTGGCGGATCGCCGAGTTCACCGTGCGCGGCGACTGCGCCGCGGAGGAAATGAGCTCGTTGTAGACCGAGCACTCTTCGAAAATGCGGTCCGGGTGAGTCTCCTGGAAGTACATCGTGCCGATCTGAACGCTCGGGATGTGCGAGGCGATGGCCAGGACAGGTGCGCCCGTGCGGTTCGCGTCATACAGGCCGTTGATGAGGTGCAGGTTGCCTGGGCCGCACGAGCCTGCGCACACGGCGAGCTTGCCTGTCAGCTGAGCTTCCGCCGACGCTGCGAACGCCGCCGCCTCCTCGTGGCGCACGTGGATCCAGTCGATGCCGCCCTTCTTCGAGCCGCCGGTTTTGCGCACGGCGTCGACGATGGGGTTCAGTGAATCGCCGACAATGCCGTAGATCCGGTGTACCCCCGCATCAACAAGCTGGTTGACGATCTGTTCCGCTACGTTCATGCCATCTCCTTAAATTGATTGGCTGCGTCCTTGCAAAATCAGCATAGGCTCGGCTAGGGAACCATGTCGCTTCGGCGTGATCGACGAATCAAGACGAGGTGTCGGTGGAAGAGGCCGGTGTTCCTCCGATAGGATGGCACCGCCCCAATAGCTCAGTCGGTCAGAGCAGCGGACTCATAATCCGTGGGTCGTCGGTTCAAGCCCGACTTGGGGCACCGCCACCCAAGCCCGGGTATCGCCAGCGTCGCGCCTGACGAACAAGCTGGCCACGGCCTCGTTCCCGTGAAACCCTGCACATATCACACGCTGCCTTGACTCGCGATGTGACTCACGGTAGCCTGAGTATTTGCGCCTTATCATGCCCGAGGTGACCCGTATCCAGCCGTCGTAACAGGCGCTTGACGGACCAGGACGCGTCAGATAATGGGTGATAAGGCAGCGTGCGCACCGTTAATGCAGGGAAGGATCCCCTTTGGCTGCCAACAGCACCGCCAAACAGCCCAAGCACCGCATCTCGTTCGCCAAGCTTCGTGAACCCCTCCAGGCCCCCAATCTGCTGGGCCTGCAGGTCGAAAGCTTCGACTGGCTGCTGGGCAACGACGCGTGGAAGGCCCGCGTCGAAGCCGCACAGGCATCCGGCCGTAACGACGTCCCTGACGTCTCCGGCCTCGAAGAAATCTTCCACGAGATTTCCCCCATTGAGGACGTCGCAGGCACCATGAGCCTGTCGTTCCACGACCACCGCCTCGAATCCCCCAAGTACTCCATGGAGGAAGCCAAGGCGAAGGACTACACGTACTCCGCACCGATGTACGTGACCGCCGAGTTCATGAACTACGAGACCGGCGAAATCAAGTCCCAGACCGTGTTCATGGGCGACTTCCCGCTCATGACCCCCCGCGGTACCTTCATCATCAACGGCACCGAGCGTGTCGTCGTCTCCCAGCTCGTGCGTTCCCCCGGCGTGTACTTCGAGAAGCTCTCGGACCGCTCGTCGGACAAGGAAACCTTCGGCGCGAAGGTCATCCCCTCCCGTGGCGCATGGCTCGAGTTCGAGATCGACAAGCGCGACGCTGTCGGCGTGCGCATCGACCGCAAGCGTAAGCAGTCGGTGACCCACTTCCTCAAGGCCGTCGGCATGACCGAATCCGAGATTCGCGACACCTTCGCCGCCTACCCCGTCCTCCTCGAAACCCTCGAGAAGGACACGGTTGCCACGCAGGAAGAGGCGCTGCTCGACATCTACCGCAAGCTGCGCCCCGGCGAGCCTGCGAACGTCGACGCCGCCCAGACGCTGCTCAACAACTTCTACTTCGACTCTCGTCGCTACGACCTCGCCAAGGTCGGCCGCTACAAGATCAACAAGAAGCTGGCCATCGAAGCCGACCCCAAGGCCTCGACCCTGTCCCTCGAGGACATCGTCGCGACCGTCAAGTACCTCCTCGCCCTGCACCAGGGCGACAAGACCTTCGCCGGCACCCGTCATGGCGAGGCCGTCGAGGTCCGCGTTGAGGTCGACGACATCGACAACTTCGCCAACCGTCGCATCCGCGCCGTCGGCGAGCTCATCCAGGGCCAGGTCCGCACCGGCCTCGCCCGCATGGAGCGCACCGTGCGCGAGCGCATGACCACCCAGGAGACGGACTCGATCACGCCCCAGACGCTGATCAACATCCGCCCCGTCGTGGCCGCGATCAAGGAGTTCTTCGGAACCTCCCAGCTCTCGCAGTTCATGGACCAGAACAACCCCCTCGCCGGCCTGACCCACAAGCGCCGTCTGTCGGCCCTGGGCCCCGGCGGTCTGTCGCGTGACCGCGCGGGCATGGAAGTTCGAGACGTCCACCCCTCGCACTACGGTCGTATGTGCCCGATCGAGTCCCCTGAAGGCCCGAACATCGGCCTCATCGGCTCGCTCGCGACCTTCGCGCGCATCAACCCCTTCGGCTTCATTGAGACGCCCTACCGCGTCGTCAAGGACGGCAAGGTCACCGACGAGATCCGCTACCTCACCGCGGACGACGAGAAGGGCCACTACATCGCCCAGGCCTCGTCGCCCCTCGAGGCCGACGGCTCCTTCGCTGAGCACGACGTCCTGTGCCGTGTTGCCGGCGACGACCCGACCCTGATCGCCCGCGATCGCGTCGACTACATGGACGTCTCCGCACGCCAGATGGTGTCCGTCGCCGCGGCGTTCATTCCCTTCCTCGAGCACGACGACGCTAACCGAGCCCTCATGGGCGCGAACATGCAGCGTCAGGCCGTGCCGCTGCTCACCACGGAAGCCCCGCTGGTCGGCACTGGCATGGAGATGCGCGCCGCGCACGACTCCGGCGAAATGATCCTCGCCGCGCACTCCGGCGTCGTCTCCGAGGTCTCCGCGGACCTGATCGTCGTCTCCACGGACGAGGGCGGCCGCGACTCCTACCGCCTCGAGAAGTTCGAGCGCTCCAACCCCGGTAACTGCACCAACCAGCGCGTTATCGTGGACGAGGGCGATCGCGTCGAGGTCGGCGACGTCCTGGCTGACGGCCCCGCCACCTCCAACGGTGAGGTCGCGCTCGGCAAGAACCTTCTCGTCGCCTACATGTCCTGGGAAGGCCTCAACTACGAGGACGCCATCATCCTGAGCCGTCGCGTCGTGGAAGAAGACATCCTCACCTCGATCCACATCGAGGAGTACGAGGTCGACGCCCGCGAGACCAAGCTCGGTGAGGAAGAGATCACCCGCGACATCCCCAACGTCTCCGAGGAATCCCTCGCTGACCTGGACGAGCGCGGCATCATCCGCATCGGCGCCGAGGTCACCGCCGGCGACATCCTCGTCGGTAAGGTGACCCCGAAGGGTGAGACCGAGCTGACCTCCGAAGAGCGCCTGCTGCGCGCCATCTTCGGTGAGAAGGCTCGCGAGGTGCGCGACACCTCCCTGCGCGTCCCCCACGGCGAAGAGGGCATCGTCATCGGCGTCCGCGAATTCAACGACGACGAAGACGACCTCAACCCCGGCGTCCGCCAGACCGTGCGCGTCTACGTCGCCCAGCGACGCAAGATCACGATCGGCGACAAGATGGCCGGCCGCCACGGTAATAAGGGCGTCGTGTCCAAGATCCTCCCGGTCGAGGACATGCCCTTCCTTGCCGACGGCACGCCCGTCGACATCATCCTCAACCCGCTGGGTGTCCCCGGCCGAATGAACGTCGGTCAGGTTCTCGAGTACCACCTCGGTTGGCTCGCCCACCAGGGCTGGGACGCCTCGGCCGCTGTTGAGGCAGGCGAAGAGTGGGCGGCACACCTGCCCACCGACGGCATCAAGACCGAGCCCGGCACGCCCGTTGCTACCCCCGTGTTCGACGGCCTCGAGGCCGACGAGCTCGCGGGTCTGCTGCGCAACGTGAACCCGAACCGCGACGGCGACGTCCTCACCAACTACGAGGGCAAGGCACGCCTGTTCGACGGCCGCTCCGGCGAGCCGTTCCCGTACCCGATCTCGGTGGGCTACACCTACATGCTCAAGCTCCACCACCTGGTCGACGACAAGATCCACGCCCGCTCCACGGGCCCGTACTCGATGATCACGCAGCAGCCGCTGGGCGGTAAGGCCCAGTTCGGCGGCCAGCGCTTCGGCGAGATGGAGGTGTGGGCCCTGGAAGCTTACGGCGCCGCCTACGCCCTCCAGGAGCTGCTGACCATCAAGTCGGACGACACCACCGGCCGCGTCAAGGTGTACGAGGCCATCGTTAAGGGCGAGGATATCCCCGAGCCCGGCATCCCCGAGTCCTTCCGAGTCCTCATCCAGGAAATGCGCTCGCTGTGCCTGAACGTCGAAGCTCTCGACGCGGCCGGCAACGTCATTGACCTGCGTGAGCAGGACGAAGACTTCAATGCGCGTGAGGATCTGGGCATCACTCTTGAAGCCCGTCCGAACGCTGCGGCGACCATCGATGCGATCTGATAGGGAGAGATAACTTTGCTGGACGCCAAAACGTTCGACAGCCTGAAGATCACCCTGGCCACCGGCGATGACATCGCCGTCTGGAGCCACGGTGAGGTTAAGAAGCCGGAGACCATCAACTACCGTACGCTCAAGCCCGAGCGCGACGGCCTGTTCGGTGAGCAGATCTTCGGCCCCACCCGCGACTGGGAGTGCGCGTGTGGCAAGTACAAGCGCGTGCGCTACAAGGGCATCGTGTGCGAGAAGTGCGGTGTCGAGGTCACTCGCTCGCGCGTTCGTCGTGAGCGCATGGGTCACATCGACCTGGCTGCCCCCGTCACGCACATCTGGTACTTCAAGGGTGTTCCCTCGCGCCTGGGCTACGTGCTCAACCTCGCGCCCAAGGACCTCGAGAAGGTCATCTACTTCGCTGCCTACATGATCACCGAGGTCGACGAAAAGGGTCGCCACGAGGATCTGGCTGAACTGCGCGCCGAACTTGAGGTGCAGAAGAAGCAGATGGAGAACAACCGCGACGCGACGATCAACGACTTCGCGGAGCAGCTCGAGTCCGACATGGCCGCCCTGGAGAAGGACGGCGCCTCGCAGGCTGAGCGCGAGCGCGCTCGCAAGCAGGGCGAACGCGAGATGGCCAAGATCCGCCGCCGCTTCGACGGCGACATCGAAGGCCTCGAGGCCGTGTGGGAGCGCTTCAAGGACCTCAAGGTCGGCGACCTTGAGGGCGACGAGCGCCTCTACCGTGCGATGGTGGCCCGCTACGGCACCTACTTCAAGGGTGACATGGGCGCTGCCGCCATCCAGAAGCGCCTGGAGACCTTCGACCTGGAGGCCGAGGTCGCCGCGCTGCGTCAGACTATCGCCTCTGACTCCGGCCCGCGCAAGGCTCGCGCCATCAAGCGCCTGAAGGTCATCAACGCCTTCGTCGCGACCGGCAACTCGCCGGCCTCGATGGTCCTCACCAAGATCCCCGTGATCCCGCCGGACCTGCGCCCCATGGTTCAGCTGGACGGCGGCCGTTTCGCGACCTCCGACCTCAACGACCTGTACCGTCGCGTCATCAACCGCAACACCCGACTCAAGCGTCTGCTCGAGCTGGGCGCCCCCGAGATCATCGTCAACAACGAGAAGCGCATGCTTCAGGAGTCCGTTGACGCCCTCTTCGACAACGGCCGCCGTGGCCGCCCCGTCGCGGGCCCGGGCAACCGTCCGCTCAAGTCGATCTCGGACATGCTCAAGGGTAAGCAGGGTCGTTTCCGTCAGAACCTGCTCGGTAAGCGCGTCGACTACTCGGGTCGTTCCGTTATCGTCGTCGGCCCGCAGCTGCAGCTGCACCAGTGTGGTCTGCCCAAGCAGATGGCCCTGGAGCTGTTCAAGCCCTTCGTCATGAAGCGCCTGGTTGAGAAGAACTACGCGCAGAACGTCAAGGCCGCCAAGCGCAAGGTTGAGCGTCAGCGCCCCGAGGTGTGGGACGTCCTCGACGACGTCATCCGCGAGCACCCCGTGCTGCTGAACCGTGCACCTACGCTGCACCGCCTCGGCATCCAGGCGTTCGAGCCCCAGCTGATCGAGGGTAAGGCTATCCAGCTGCACCCCCTCGCCTGTGGCGCGTTCAACGCCGACTTCGACGGTGACCAGATGGCAGTCCACCTGCCGCTGGGCGCTGAGGCGCAGGCCGAGGCCCGCATCCTCATGCTGTCGACGAACAACATCCTCAAGCCCTCCGACGGCCGCCCCGTGGCCATGCCGTCGCAGGACATGATCATCGGTCTGTTCCACCTGACCTCGACGCCCGACCCGTCGGTGCCCGTCGAGAAGGACGAAGACGGAAACCCCGTGATTCCGTACTTCTCCAGCCAGGCAGAAGCCCAGATGGCGTACGACGCCGGCAACCTGCACCTGAACGCGACCGCGCGCATCCGCTTCGCCGACGGCACCGTGCCGCCCGAGGGCTGGGAAGCCCCCGAGGGCTGGGAGCCCGGCGACGAGCTGATCCTCGAGACCAGCCTCGGCCGCGCGATCTTCAACGAGCAGCTGCCCACCGACTACCCGTTCGTCAACGAGGTCGTCGGCAAGAAGCAGCTCGGTAACATCGTGAACACGCTGACCCAGCGTTACCCGAACGTGCTCGTGGCGGACTGCCTCGACGCGCTGAAGTCGGCCGGCTTCCACTGGTCGACCTGGTCGGGCATCACGATTGCGTTCTCCGACATTCAGGCCTCGCCGCGTAAGCGCGAGATCCTGGCCCGCTACGAGGCCAAGGCAGCCGAGATCGTCGAGCAGTTCGAGACGGGTATCATCCTCGAGGAGACCCGTTACGAGGAGCTCGTGAAGCTGTGGCTGCAGTGCACCGAAGAGGTCGCCGACGACATGCGCGCGAACTTCGACGAGCGCAACACCGTGTACCGCATGGTGAACTCCGGCGCTCGTGGTAACTGGTCGCAGGTTCAGCAGATCGCCGGTATGCGTGGCCTCGTGTCCGACCCGAAGCAGAAGCTGATCGAGCAGCCCATTAAGGCGAACTACCGCGAGGGCCTGACGGTTCTCGAGTACTTCATCGCCACGCACGGCGCCCGTAAGGGCCTGGTCGATACGGCTCTGCGTACCGCCGAGTCGGGCTACCTGACCCGTCGTCTGGTCGACGTCTCGCAGGACGTTATCGTCCGCGAGGCCGACTGTGGTACCCGCGCCGGCCTGAAGATCGACATCGCTCACAAGAACGAGTTCGGTGAGTGGGAGGCGTCCGAGACCATCGAGACGACCGCCTACGCCCGTAACCTCGCCCGTGACGCGGTGAACGAGGCCGGAGAGGTCGTCATGCCCGCGGGCACCGACCTGGGTGACGACCAGCTCGCCGAGCTCGTCGCAGCCGGCGTTGCGCAGATCGTCTGCCGTTCCGTCCTCACCTGTGAGTCGCAGGTTGGCACCTGTGCGGCCTGCTACGGCCGCTCGCTGGCCACCGGCAAGCAGGTCGACATCGGCGAGGCCGTCGGCATTATCGCCGCCCAGTCGATTGGTGAGCCCGGCACGCAGCTGACGATGCGTACGTTCCACACCGGTGGCGCCGCCTCCGCTGCGGATATTACGCAGGGTCTGCCCCGTGTCCAGGAACTCTTCGAGGCCCGCAGCCCGAAGGTCGAGGCGAAGATGAACGAGGCCGCCGGCCGCGTCCACATCGACGACGAAGACCCGAGCGCGCGTAAGGTCGTCATCACCCGTGACGACGGCAAGGAAGACCTGGTCATCGAGGTCTCGCGTCGCCAGAAGCTCCTCGTCTCCGAGGGCCAGCACATCGAGGCTGGCACCCCGCTGACCGAGGGCCAGCTGGATCCCAAGGAAATCCTGCGCATCATGGGCCGCAACGTGTCCCAGAAGATGCTCGTGGACGAGGTCCAGAAGGTGTACCGCGACCAGGGCGTGGGCATTCACGCCAAGCACATCGAGGTCATCGTCCGTCAGATGCTGCGCCGCGTCACCATCCTGGAGCCCGGCGACACGACGTTCATGCCCGGCGAGCTCGTCGACCGCATGGCGTACCTGACGCAGAACCGTCGCGTCGCAGCCGAGGGCGGCCAGCCCGCCTCCGGTCGCCAGATGCTGATGGGTATCACGAAGGCGTCGCTGGCCACGGATTCGTGGCTGTCGGCCGCGTCCTTCCAGGAGACCACCAAGGTCCTGACCGAGGCCGCCATGAACGGCAAGTCGGACTCCCTGGTGGGCCTCAAGGAGAACGTCATCCTCGGTAAGCTCATCCCGGCTGGCACCGGCCTGTCGCGCTACAACGACGTCATCGTTGAGCCGACGGCTGAGGCCATGGCGAACTCGAACTACTCCGAGGCCGACTTCGGTGACGGCTCCGTGTCCGAGGACTTCCTCGACGCGCTGGGCGCCATCGACTTTGGCATGAACTTCCGCGAGTAATCCGGTTCGTGACCGCTTGGGGCCCCGGCCTCGTCCGTGAGAACGTGACGAGGCCGGGGCCCCTTGTCGTGTCAGCTCACTCTCCTTAAGCGCGCCGAGGGTGTCTAACGGCGGTGCAGGTTGAGCTCCAGCTGCGACGGTCGAACATGAAAGTTCAACCATTTGGAAAGCTGTCGCACGGATGCTAGATTGGCCGCACATGTCCCTCAACGCTTAAGGATGTCTCCTCATGCGCCTGTCCAAGAAACTGGTCATTGCTGCGCTCGGCTCCGCGACCCTCGTTCTCAACCCGTTGGCGGCCCTTGCTGCTGGCCCCACGATTGAGGATGCGGACGGTCCGCTCGTTCGGATCGCCATCTCCGACACCCTCAACTGCTCGATCAACTACAAGGGCGATAAGTACAACGAGTTCTACAATGATAAATCCGCTCAGGATCCAGCCGACTGTGGAACCTTCCTCGCTGTGGGGTCTGAGCTCTTCGGTCCGGGGGAGCTGAATTCGCGTGCTGCGACGCGGATGGGGGCGATCGCCTGGACGCCGGTCTCGCAAACGAAGTCGGGAACGGGCACTCAAGCCGATCCGTGGGTCCTCACGACTGTCGTTCGCGGCGGTGGATTCGAGATTACGCAGACGGACACCTACTCAACGGGCAATGAGTTCTACACGACGACCTCGTCGGTGAAGAACATTTCGGATGCCGCTCAGGACTTTACCCTCTACCACGCGGCGGATTGCTACCTCCAGGACGACGATTACGGCTTCGGCGAGTACGACGCGAACACGGGGACGGTCATCTGCCGAGCGAAGGATTCGGAAACCGGCGAGCATACGGATCGTGGCCGAGTCGAGCAGTTTGTCCCGACGACCGCCGGTTCGAACTACTACTACAGTTCCTATAACGAGGTCTGGGGTAAGCTCAAGGACCGTGCGCCGCTGCCCAACAAGCTCGAGCGCGCAGATTCCAACCGGGACAATGGCATGGCTCTGAGCTGGACTCGTACGCTCGAGCCGAATACGACGGCCGACTACTCACTCATCACCTCCTTCTCGCCGAAGGGTCAGGTCGCGCTGTCCTCCGCGACATGCGCCGTCGCCCAGCCGGGCGCCGACTCCACCGCGACGCGCACCATCGGAGTGACGATCACGAACCCGAACCGTGATGTCAAGTCGGTTCAGACGGTCATCGCGACCCTGTCGGACGACGCCACCTACGTTCCCCAGTCGGCCAGCGGCGCCCCCGAGCCGACGGTCGCGGGCAAGGTGCTTACCTTCAAGGATCTGGAGCTTCCCGCCAACGGGTCGGTGAAGTTCTCGTTCCTTATCACCGGCAGCGCCGAGGTTACTCCGCTCGTGAAGATCTCGGGGACGACGACGAGTGGCGCAGCCATCGCCGAGTCCGATACCTCGGCATCTTCGACGTGCGATTTCCCCGAGCTTCCGGCTCCCGAGGAGCCCCAGCCGACTCCCGAGCAGCCGCAGCCGACTGTCGAGCAGCCGCAGCCCACCGCTGAGCAGCCGCAGCCGACTGCCGAGCAGCCCCAACCTGCGGGCGGCAAGAGCACTGAAGGTAACAAGCTGGCCAGCACCGGCGCGAATACCGGCGTTGCCATCGCGCTCGTTGGCCTGCTCGGCATCGCCGGCGTCGGCCTCGTCGTGGCGAGGCGCCGCGCACGCTGATCGGAGATCCGGTCGACAACGTCATTGGGCCCGGTCCCCGCGAGGGGGCCGGGCCCTCGCGCATCCCTTGTGAACGCCCTCGTCGGTGGCGGGGAGAGTCGCTTTCCGCGCAGGTGGCGAAGCCTGCGGGGTGCCAGGCTGCCCATCCCGACAGATTGTGCGCCCAATCCGACAGAATGCACGAGGTCCCACATGAGGCGACCGACCGTGCGGTTGAATAGGTGGTGGCGGTTCCCATCTGCCCTCTGGTCTGCGGCGACCCATGTCTATGGAGACACATACGGGGATGGAAAGGGAGCTGATCTAGCTCTGGGATGCAGGGTTTCGGAACTGAAAGAGGACATCAACAATGCTTTCCATCAACTGGTCTGATGTGTGGAAGATGGTTGAGTCGATCAAGGTCCCCTTGATCGTCATCGGCGTGGCGCTGGCGCTCGCCATCATCGTCTCCCTCGCTGTTTTCAAGATGGGCAAGCCTGCCCGCAAGCTCACGCGCTCGACGGCCTGGGTCGCGGCGTTCATCGCCGTCGTCGTGGCCGTCGTGTCGATGATGTACGGCGGCTTCAAGACGGTGCTCGACCTGGCGGCCGGCACCGGCGCCCTCACGGACGCGTCGAAGGCTCAGGTGGAGGATCTGGGCAACGACATTTCTAACGAGGGCATGGTCCTCTTGAAGAACCAGAGCGGCGCCCTGCCGCTCGCCAAGGGCTCCGCGATCAACGTGTGGGGGTGGGGCTCGACGAACCCGATCTACGGCGGTACGGGCTCCGGCTCGCTGTCGAAGGACAACCCGACGACGACCCTCCTCGACGGTCTGCACAACGCTGGCTTCACCACGAACGATGAGCTGACGAACCTGTACACCTCCTACCGCGCTGAGCGCCCCGAGGTCGGCATGTTCAAGGCCGACTGGTCGCTGCCCGAACCCACGCAGGACAAGTACTCGGACGACCTGCTCTCCAACGCCACCGCCTTCGGTGACACCGCGGTCGTGACGATCGCCCGCTCGGGCGGCGAGGGCTTCGACCTGCCCCGCGACGTCAACCAGGAGATGGCTGACAACCCGTACTTCAGCTACACGAACAACTCCGAGGAATACACGGACTTCGAGGATGGTCAGGGCTACCTCGAGCTGACGCGTCCCGAGAAGGACATGATCGAGCTGGCGAAGAAGACGTCGACGAAGACGATCGTCGTTATCAACGCTGCCAACGTCTTCCAGCTGGGCGACCTTCAGGATGACCCGGAGATCGACGCGATCGTGTGGGCGATCCCCGGCGGCCAGGTGGGATTCAACGCGCTGGGGCGCATCCTGGACGGCGAGGTGAACCCCTCGGCGAAGACCCCCGACACGTTCCCGCGTGACATCAAGGCGGGCCCCGCGGCCAATAACTTCGGCGACTTCCAGTACACGAACATGACGGAGTTCGCCCAGGAGGATCCCTTCAACAAGGGCACCCAGACGCAGCCGTCCTTCGTCAACTACAACGACTCGATCTACGTCGGCTATCGCTGGTACGAGACGGCTGCCGCTGAGGGCGTCATCGACTACAGCAACGAGGTCGTCTACCCGTTCGGATTCGGCCTGTCCTACACGACGTTCTCCCAGTCGATGAGCGACATCTCGGTCGACGAGGCCACGGGCACCATGTCCGCGGACGTGACCGTCACGAACACCGGCCAGGCTGCCGGTAAGGACATCGTCCAGATCTATGACAACCCGCCCTACACGGACGGTGGCATCGAAAAGGCTTCCGCGAACCTGCTGTCTTACGAGAAGACGAAGCTGCTGGAGCCCGGTGAGTCCGAGACACTGAAGGTCACCTGGAACCGCGATTCGCTCGCCTCCTACGACTCGGTGAATGCGAAGGCCTACGTGCTTGAAGCCGGCGACTACAAGATCTCCGCGCGCTCCAACTCGCACGACGTCATCGATGAGAAGACGTACACGGTCGATGCGACGCAGACCTTCAACACCGCCGACAACACGCACGACGGCGACAAGGTCGTGGCCACCAACCAGTTCGACGACGCGAAGGGTGACGTCACCTACCTGTCGCGTGCGGGCCGCTTCGCCAACCTCGCGGAGGCAACCGCGGCTCCCACGAACTTCGAGATGAGCGAAGCCAACAAGGCGAAGTTCCTCGCGACGTCGAACTACGACGCAGCAGCCGCCGACGCTGACAGCAGCGCCACGATGCCCACCATGGGTGCGAAGAACGGCCTCGTCCTGGGTGATCTTGCGGGCCTCGATTACGACGACCCGAAGTGGGATCAGCTCCTCGACCAGCTTACCGTCAAGGAAATGAACACCCTCATCTCCAAGGGTGGCTACGGCTCCCCGGCGATCTCCTCGATCGGCAAGCTGCGCGTCTCCGACGTGGATGGCCCCGCCTCGCTGAACAACAACTTCACGGGCGTTGGCTCGATCGGCCTGCCCTCCGCGGTGTCCGTGGCGGCCACCTTCAACAAGGAGCTCGCGCATTCCTTCGGTGATGCGATCGGCACGATGGCGCACGACATGCAGGTCTCGGGCTGGTACGCGCCGGCAACGAACACGCACCGCTACGCCTACGCGGGACGTAACTTCGAGTACTTCTCGGAGGACCCGGTCCTGGCCGGCTCGCAGGTCGCCGAGGAGATCAAGGGCGCCCAGGCCAAGGGCGTGTACGCCTTCCTCAAGCACTTCGCCCTCAACGACCAGGAAACGAACCGTACGCACATGCTGGCGACCTGGACGAACGAGCAGGCGATGCGCGAAATCTACCTGCGTTCCTTCGAGATCGGCGTCAAGGACGGCGGCGCGCACGCGATCATGAGCGCGTTCAACTACATCGGCCCCGAGTACGCGGGTGCGAACTCGGCGCTGCTCAACAACGTCCTGCGCGACGAGTGGGGCTTCCGCGGCATGGTCCTCACCGACTACTTCGCGGGCATGGGATACCAGAACGCGGACCAGATCACGCGTAACGGAGGTGACCTGATGCTGGCCACAATCGATATGCCGATCGCCACGGTCAACGTGCAGGATGCGGCGGGCGTCAGCTCTCTGCGTCGCGCCTCGCACAACATCCTCTACACGGTTGCGAACTCGTGGATGTACGAGAACGGTCAGCCCGAGGTCACCCGCAATACGTGGGAGTACATCACCTGGGTGGCGGCAGCGGCAGGGATCCTCGCGCTGCTTGGACTTGAGCTGGTGGCGATCCGCCGCTACCGCGCTCGCAAGGCCGAGGCCGTGATCACCGTTGAACCCAACGCGTCGATCGACGAGGCCGGGGCCGAGAAGGCGGAAGAGTGACCGATCCGGGAACAGACGGACGGAGCATGATCACCGGGTGACATTGAGTGCCGTTCACCCGTGGGGGAGGGGCCCGCAGGCAAGCGCCTGCGGGCCCCTCTGCGTGCCCCTGAAATAACGGCGGGCGCGCCTGAAATGAAAAGGCGCCTGCACTTCACGACGCAAACGGGGGAGCGCAGAGGAAACGATCTGAGCGCTCCTGTGCCCCGGCCTCGTCGATGAGGGGGGAACCACAATGCACCCCCTTTGACGAACGGCGACGTTTCCCACTATCCTTGAGGGTGGTTCCCGCTTCTGTGGAACCTCTGTGCCCGGGAAACCGGGAGCGGGCTCCGTCCGTCGGAGCTCCGGGCGTCATTCTCTGACCCTCGTGGTTATCATGGCGCGCCGGCCCCCAGGCGGACACGTGTGCCCACGCGGGGGTGAAACAGTCGCGGAAGACTGACAATCAGGGCCGCCCCTTAAAGCGAGGGGAGGCCGCCGACGGAAAGAAACTGGAGACCCAGTGCCTACCATTCAGCAGCTCGTCCGCAAGGGACGTGTCTCGAAGCGCGCGAAGGTGAAGACCCCCGCGCTGAAGGGCTCCCCCCAGCGTCGCGGCGTGTGCACCCGTGTGTACACCACCACGCCGAAGAAGCCGAACTCGGCTCTGCGAAAGGTCGCTCGTGTGCGCCTTTCGTCCGGCATCGAAGTCACCGCCTACATCCCCGGTGAGGGCCACAACCTGCAGGAGCACTCGATCGTGCTCGTGCGCGGTGGTCGTGTGAAGGACCTGCCCGGCGTGCGTTACCGCATCGTCCGCGGCTCGCTCGACACCCAGGGTGTCCGCGGCCGTCAGCAGGCTCGTTCCCGTTACGGCGCGAAGAAGGAGAAGAAGTAATGCCTCGTAAGGGCCCCGCTCCCCGTCGCCCCCTCGTCGATGACCCGGTTTACGGCTCCAAGGTCGTGACCCAGCTGGTCAACCGCGTTCTCCTCGACGGCAAGAAGACCGTCGCTGAGCGCATCGTCTACGGCGCACTTGAAACCGTTCGCGAGCGCACCGAGCAGGAGCCCGTCTCCGTGCTCAAGCGCGCTCTCGAGAACATTCGTCCGGCCCTCGAGGTCCGCTCCCGCCGCGTCGGCGGTGCGACCTACCAGGTCCCCGTCGAGGTTCGCCCCGCGCGCGCCACGACGCTGGCCCTGCGCTGGCTGGTCGACTTCTCGCGTCAGCGTCGCGAGAAGACCATGACCGAGCGTCTCGCCAACGAGATCCTCGACGCCTCCAACGGCCTCGGTGCCGCTGTGAAGCGCCGTGAGGACATGCACAAGATGGCTGAGTCCAACCGCGCCTTCGCGCACTACCGCTGGTGATTTAAAGACGAGGCCTGGGCAACCGGGCCTCGTCTCACGCAGCAAGAACACCCATTACTTCGAACGAAGGAACCACACTCGTGGCACTAGAGGTGCTGACGGATCTCAACAAGGTCCGCAACATTGGCATCATGGCTCACATCGATGCCGGCAAGACGACCGTGACGGAACGCATCCTGTTCTACACGGGCATCAACTACAAGATCGGCGAGACGCACGATGGCGCCTCGACGACCGACTGGATGGAACAGGAAAAGGAACGCGGCATCACGATTACGTCCGCCGCCGTTACCTCTTTCTGGAACGGTAACCAGATCAACATCATTGACACCCCCGGTCACGTTGACTTCACCGTTGAGGTTGAGCGCTCGCTGCGCGTCCTCGACGGCGCTGTCGCCGTGTTCGACGGCAAGGAGGGCGTTGAGCCCCAGTCCGAGACCGTGTGGCGTCAGGCCGACAAGTACGACGTCCCGCGTATCTGCTTCATCAACAAGATGGACAAGATGGGCGCCGACTTCTACTTCTCGGTTGGTACCATTCGCGACCGCCTGCACGCGACCCCGATCGTCATGCAGCTCCCGATGGGCGCCGAGAACGACTTCGTCGGCAACATCGACCTGCTGACCATGGAGGCCCTGACCTACCCGGCCAAGGACGACAAGGGCAACGACACGCTCGGCTCCGTCGTCGAGCGCGGCCCGATCCCCGCCGAGTACCAGGAAAAGGCTGAAGAGTACCGCGAGGCACTCGTTGAGGCCGCCGCCGAGGGCTCCGACGAGCTGACCGAGGCGTACCTGGAGAACGGCGAGCTGACGATCGAGCAGATCAAGGAAGGCATCCGCCTCCTGACCATCTCCTCGCGCGCGTTCCCCGTGTACTGCGGTACCGCTCTGCGCAACATGGGTGTGCAGCCCGTCCTCGACGCCGTCGTGGACTTCCTGCCCTCCCCGCTCGACATCGGCGACGTTCGCGGCTTCCTCCCCGGCTCTGAGACCGAGGAAGAGACCGAGGTCCGTAAGCCCGACGAGAACGAGCCGTTCTCCGCTCTGGCGTTCAAGATCGCCGCTCACCCCTTCTACGGCAAGCTCACCTTCATCCGCGTGTACTCCGGTAAGGTCGAGTCCGGCGCCCAGGTCCTTAACTCGACCAAGGGCAAGAAGGAGCGCATCGGTAAGATCTTCCAGATGCACTCGAACAAGGAGAACCCCGTTGAGGTGGCGCACGCTGGCCACATCTACGCGGTGATCGGCCTCAAGGACACCACGACCGGTGACACGCTGGCCGCGATGGACAAGCCGATCGTTCTCGAGTCGATGACGTTCCCCGCCCCCGTTATCCAGGTCGCCGTCGAGCCCAAGTCGAAGGCTGACCAGGAGAAGATGGGCGTCGCCATCCAGAAGCTGGCGGAAGAGGACCCGACGTTCACCGTCGAGCTCGACGCTGAGACCGGCCAGACCATCATCGGTGGTATGGGTGAGCTCCACCTCGACATCATCGTCGACCGTATGCGTCGCGAGTTCAAGGTCGAGGCCAACGTGGGTAACCCGATGGTTGCCTACCGCGAGACCATCCGCAAGACGGTCGAGAAGTACGAGTACACGCACAAGAAGCAGACCGGTGGTTCCGGTCAGTTCGCGCGTGTCATCATCGCCCTGGAGCCCCTCCCGGCCGACTCCGAGGAAGAGTACATGTTCGAGGACAAGGTCACCGGTGGCCGCGTTCCTCGCGAGTACATCCCGTCGGTCGACGCGGGCATCAAGGACGCCATGCAGTCCGGCGTTCTCGCCGGCTACCCGATGGTCGACATCAAGGCCACGCTGCTCGACGGCGCCTACCACGAGGTTGACTCCTCCGAAATGGCGTTCAAGGTTGCTGGCTCGATGGCGCTGAAGGAAGCTGCTAAGAAGGCTAACCCCGTCCTCCTCGAGCCGATCATGGCCGTTGAGGTTCGTACTCCCGAGGAGTACATGGGCGATGTCATCGGCGACCTCAACTCTCGCCGTGGCCAGATCAGCTCGATGGACGAGCAGCACGGCGTGCGCGTCGTCAAGGCTCAGGTCCCGCTGTCCGAGATGTTCGGATACGTTGGCGACCTGCGCTCCAAGACGCAGGGCCGCGCTGTCTACTCCATGGAGTTCGACAGCTACGCCGAGGTTCCGCGCGCCGTCGCGGACGAGATCGTCGGCAAGTCTCGGGGCAACTGAGTCCCACCGGGGGCTCGCGGGGCAGGTCATCTGCCCTGCGAGCCGCCTCACACACAAGTAAACCCAGTAGGTCTCAAGCCCCAGGGGTGTTAAAGTGGCACCTAGCCGTAGGCTGAGAATATCTACCCGAGTCCAGGAGGACACAAGTGGCGAAGGCCAAGTTTGAGCGCACCAAGCCGCACGTCAACATCGGCACGATTGGTCACGTTGACCACGGCAAGACGACGCTGACGGCAGCTATCACCAAGGTGCTGCACGATAAGTACCCGGATCTGAACGAGTTCACCCCCTTCGATCAGGTCGACAACGCTCCCGAGGAGCGCGATCGTGGTATCACGATCAACGTCTCCCACGTCGAGTACCAGACCGAGGCGCGTCACTACGCGCACGTTGACGCCCCCGGCCACGCCGACTACGTCAAGAACATGATCACCGGCGCGGCCCAGATGGACGGCGCGATCCTCGTGGTCGCCGCCACCGACGGCCCCATGGCCCAGACCCGCGAGCACGTTCTGCTCGCCCGTCAGGTCGGCGTCCCCACCATCCTCATCGCCCTCAACAAGGCCGACATGGTCGACGACGAGGAGATGCTGGAGCTGGTTGAGGAAGAGTGCCGCGACCTGCTCGAGTCCCAGGACTTCGACCGCGACGCTCCGATCATCCAGGTGTCCGCTCTGAAGGCCCTCGAGGGCGACCCGGAGTGGGTTGCTAAGGTCGAGGAGCTCATGGAGGCTGTGGATTCCTACATCCCCACCCCCGAGCGCGACATGGACAAGCCCTTCCTCATGCCGATCGAGGACGTCTTCACGATCACCGGTCGTGGCACCGTCGTCACCGGTCGTGTTGAGCGTGGCAAGCTGCCCATCAACTCCGAGGTCGAGATCCTCGGTATCCGTGAGCCCCAGAAGACCACGGTTACCGGCATCGAGATGTTCCACAAGTCGATGGACGAGGCCTGGGCCGGCGAGAACTGTGGTCTGCTGCTCCGTGGCACCAAGCGCGACGAGGTCGAGCGTGGCCAGGTTGTGGCCGTTCCCGGCTCCATCACGCCTCACACCGACTTCGAGGGCCAGGTCTACATCCTCAAGAAGGAAGAGGGCGGCCGTCACAACCCGTTCTTCTCGAACTACCGTCCGCAGTTCTACTTCCGTACCACGGACGTGACCGGCGTCATCACCCTCCCCGAGGGCACCGACATGGTCATGCCTGGCGACACCACCGAGATCTCCGTCCAGCTGATCCAGCCGATCGCTATGGAGCCCGGCCTCGGCTTCGCCATCCGTGAGGGTGGCCGCACCGTTGGTTCCGGTCGTGTCACCAAGATCATCAAGTGAATCAACCTCTGAGACTTTCTCAGATCTGATTCGCTGCTGATCCAGCGGCATTGAGGGCCCCGCCTCTTCCGAGAGGCGGGGCCCTTCGCTATCTGGTGTCCACTAGCGACCGCGCCCCACATGCGTCCCGCTGTGTAGGTGTGGGTGGTTAGCGCACGCTCTTCTGTGACATTGGTGGCTTAAGTTATGTGTGAGTCTATTGTGGAAGCGTACTTCGTGGCGTATTCGCGTGGCTGCCCCGGCCTCGTTGATGGAAATGTGACCGATCCCCGGTTGCGACACGCCCGAGTGCGGGGTACGGTAGTTTCTTGGTGACGGTCTGGGCTGTTATGTGCAGCTTGGGCCGCTATCCACGCCAATCTGTCGGTGGTTTCACATGCGAGAACCCCCTTTCGGGTTTGTGCTCGCGGGTGGAACTCTGACAGAATGGCACGGTTGCCTCAGCGTCTCTGGGGTGGTCCATGCGTGCCATCACGTATGGATCGGGCAATATGCCCAAGATCTTTGGACAAGACGTCGGTCCAGCGCGAGCGATCGCGCGCACAACGGCTGCGACACGCCCGAGTGCGGGGACCGGCGGCGAATCTGTACGAGAAGAGGTAAGACGGCATGGCGGGACAGAAGATCCGCATCCGGCTCAAGTCGTATGACCACGAGGTCATCGACAGCTCCGCGCGCAAGATCGTGGACACCGTACAGCGTGCTGGCGCCACGGTCGTGGGCCCGGTGCCGCTGCCGACCGAGAAGAACGTTTTCGTCGTTATTCGGTCGCCCCACAAGTACAAGGACAGCCGCGAGCACTTTGAAATGCGCACGCACAAGCGGCTCATCGACATCATCGATCCGACCCCCAAGGCCGTCGACTCGCTCATGCGCCTCGACCTGCCTGCGGACGTCAACATCGAGATCAAGCTCTGAGGACATCTGCAATGACTAACAAGAAGCAGCACGCTGGCGCGCCCATCAAGGCGCTGCTCGGCCGCAAGCTCGGCATGACCCAGGTCTGGGATGCCGACGGCCACCTCGTGCCCCTGACTGTCGTGCAGGTCGGCACCAACGTCGTGACCCAGGTTCGTACCGATGAGGTCGACGGCTACTCCGCTATTCAGCTTGGCTTCGGTGAGATCGACTCCCGTAAGGTCACCAAGCCCCTCCAGGGCCACTTCGAGAAGGCCGGGGTTGCCCCCCGTCGCCACCTCGTCGAGGTCCGCACGTCCGAGCATGACTCTTACGAGGTCGGCCAGGAACTCGACGCCACCACCTTCGAGGCTGGCGAAGGCGTTGACGTCTCCGGCACCACCAAGGGCAAGGGTTTTGCCGGCGTTATGAAGCGTCACGGCTTCGCTGGCGTTTCCGCCTCCCATGGTGCGCACCGCAACCACCGCAAGCCCGGCTCGATCGGCGCCTGCGCTACCCCCGGTCGCATCT
This sequence comes from Actinomyces sp., assembly GCA_018375675.1. GTDB lineage: Bacteria > Actinomycetota > Actinomycetes > Actinomycetales > Actinomycetaceae > Pauljensenia. Next base: position 24,752 of record JAHACW010000013.1, read on the forward strand.
TCAAGGGCCTGCGTATGGCTGGCCGCATGGGTGGCAACCGTCGTACTGTCCAGAACCTGACGATCCAGGCCGTGGACGCCGAGAAGGGCCTGCTGCTCATCAGCGGCGCCGTCCCGGGTCCGAAGAACGGCGTGGTCCTGGTTCGCTCCTCCGTGAAGGGTGCGTGATCATGGCTGACGATCGTAACGTTGACGTCATCGACCTCAAGGGCAAGAAGGCGGGCTCCGTCGTTCTCCCGGGTTCGATCTTTGACGTTCCCACCAACATTCCGCTGATGCACCAGGTTGTCGTCGCTCAGCTTGCGGCCGCTCGTCAGGGCACGCACGCGACGAAGACCCGTGGTGAGGTCGCTGGCGGCGGCAAGAAGCCGTTCCGTCAGAAGGGCACCGGTAACGCTCGTCAGGGCTCCATCCGCGCGCCTCACTTCACCGGCGGTGGCATCGTCCACGGCCCTCAGCCGCGTGACTACGACCAGCGCACCCCCAAGAAGATGAAGCAGGGCGCTCTGCGTTCCGCTCTCTCCGACCGTGCGCGCGCCGACCGCATCCACGTTGTCACCGCCCTGTTCGAAGGCGACAAGCCCTCGACCAAGGCTGCTCTCGCTGCCCTGAGCGCGATCGTCGAGGACCGTCAGGCTCTCGTCGTCCTCGAGCGTGGCAACGAACTGACCGCGCTGTCCCTGCGCAACGTTCCCGAGGTTCACGTTCTGTGGGCCGACCAGCTGAACACGTACGACGTCCTGGACGCCGATGACATCGTCTTCACGCAGGCCGCCCTTGAGTCCTTCCTCGGTACCAAGGAGGAGACCAAGTGAGCACGATTGAAGCGGGTAAGAACCCCCGCGACATCATCCTGAAGCCGGTCACCACCGAGAAGTCGCTCGCCCTCATGGACCTGGGCAAGTACACCTTCGAGGTTGACCCCCGCGCGAACAAGACCGAGATCAAGATTGCCCTCGAGCGTATCTTCGGCGTCAAGATCGGTTCCATCGCCACCCAGAACCGCAAGGGCAAGACCTACCGCACCCGCAACGGGATCGGTAAGCGCAAGGACGTCAAGCGTGCCATCGTCACCGTGCGTGAGGGCACCATCGACATCTTCGGCGATCAGGCCTGAGGACCGAAGGGACATTTGAACAATGGGAATTCGCAAGTACAAGCCCACGACTCCGGGCCGTCGCTTCTCGTCCGTCTCTGACTTCGTCGAGATCACCCGCGACACCCCCGAGAAGTCGCTGCTGCGCCCGCTGCACAAGACCGGTGGTCGTAACAACAACGGCCGCGTGACCTCCCGCCACCGCGGCGGCGGCCACAAGCGTCAGTACCGCGTGATCGACTTCCGTCGTCACGACAAGGACGGCGTCCCGGCAACGGTCGCTCACATCGAGTACGACCCCAACCGCACCGCTCGCATCGCCCTCCTGCACTACGCGGACGGCGAGAAGCGCTACATCCTCGCTCCGACCGGCCTCAAGCAGGGCGATCAGATCGAGGCCGGCGTTGGCGCTGACATCAAGCCCGGCAACTCGCTGCAGCTGCGCAACATCCCCCTGGGTACCGTTGTGCACGCCGTTGAGCTCTACCCGGGTGGCGGCGCCAAGATCGCCCGCTCCGCTGGCACCTCCGTGCAGCTCGTCGCTAAGGAAGGCCGCTTCGCCCAGCTGCGTATGCCCTCCGGCGAGATCCGCAACGTTGAGGCCACCTGCCGCGCCACCATCGGCGAGGTCGGCAACGCCGAGCAGTCGAACATCAACTGGGGCAAGGCCGGCCGTATGCGCTGGAAGGGCAAGCGCCCGCACGTCCGTGGTGTCGTTATGAACCCGGTCGATCACCCGCACGGCGGTGGTGAAGGCCGCACGTCCGGTGGTCGTCACCCCGTGTCGCCTTGGGGCAAGCCCGAGGGCCGTACGCGTCGTCCGAAGAAGGCGTCCGATCGCATGATCGTCCGCCGTCGCAAGACCGGCAAGAACCGCTGAGTAGGAGTCGATTGAAATGCCGCGTAGTTTGAAGAAGGGCCCGTTCGTCGACGACCACCTGCTCAAGAAGGTCGACGCCGCGAACGAATCCGGCTCTAAGAACGTCATCAAGACCTGGTCGCGTCGCTCGGTCATCACCCCGGACTTCCTGGGTCTGACCATCGCCGTCCACGACGGCCGTAAGCATGTGCCCGTTTTCGTCACCGAGTCGATGGTGGGCCACAAGCTCGGCGAGTTCGCTCCCACGCGTACTTTCCGCAGCCACGACAAGGACGATCGTAAGGGACGTCGGCGCTGAGCCGGCCCCACGGAAGAAGAGGCAGATACATGGAAGCCAAGGCGCAGGCGCGATTCATCCGCGTCACGCCCCAGAAGTCCCGCCGTGTTGTGAACGAGGTTCGCGGCAAGCGTGTTCTGGAGGCCGCCGACATTCTGCGGTTCGCCCCGCAGGCCGTCGCCACCGATGTCCGCAAGGTGCTCCTGAGCGCCGTCGCCAACTCGAAGGTCAAGGCTGAGAACGCCGGAGAGACCTTCAACGAGGCCGACCTGCTCGTTCTGGAGGCATACGTGGACGAGGGTCCGACCATGAAGCGCATCCGTCCCCGTGCACAGGGGCGCGCCGGTCGTATCCTGAAGCGCACCTCCCACATCACCATCGTGGTGGGGACCAAGGAAGACAAGAAGAAGGGAGACCGCTGATATGGGTCAGAAGGTCAACCCCCGCGGGTTCCGTCTGGGAATCACCACTGACCACCGGTCTCGCTGGTTCTCCGACTCCACCACCAAGGGACAGCGCTACGCGGATTACGTGGCCGAAGATGTCGCGATCCGCAAGTTCCTGACCGACAACCTCGAGCGCGCCGGCATTGCCGAGGTGAGCATCGAGCGTACGCGTGACCGCGTTCGCGTCGACCTGCACACCGCTCGCCCGGGCATCGTCATCGGTCGCCGTGGTGCAGAGGCCGACCGCCTGCGCGTTCAGCTCGAGAAGCTGACGGGCAAGCAGGTTCAGCTGAACATCCTTGAGGTGAAGAACCCCGACCTCGAAGCGCAGCTCGTTGCGCAGGGCATTGCGGAGCAGCTCGCTGCTCGCGTGTCCTTCCGTCGTGCGATGCGTAAGGGCATCCAGTCCGCGCAGCGCGCTGGCGCCAAGGGCATTCGTGTCCAGGTGTCCGGCCGTCTGGGTGGCGCTGAAATGTCCCGCTCCGAGTTCTACCGTGAGGGCCGCGTGCCGCTGCACACCCTTCGCGCGAACATCGACTACGGATTCCACGAGGCCCGCACGACCTTCGGTCGTATCGGCGTCAAGGTGTGGATCTACAAGGGCGACATCACCGAGCGCGAGTTCGCTCGCCAGCAGGCCGAGCAGGCCCAGCGTGGCGGCCGTCGCGATGGCCGCCGTGGCCCCCGCCGCGGTGGACGCCCCAACCAGGAGACCGCTGCGCAGCAGGCTCCCCGTGAGGCTTCGGCCTCCGAGGCCGCTGCGCCCACGACCGGATCGGAGGCCTGAGCCCAATGCTCATTCCCCGTCGGACTAAGTACCGCAAGCAGCACCGTCCTCACCGCACTGGCTTTGCCTCCGGTGGCACCGAACTGGCGTTCGGCGACTACGGCATCCAGGCTCTCGAGCCTGCGTACATCACCAACCGTCAGATTGAGGCAGCACGTATCGCCGTGACGCGTCACATCAAGCGTGGCGGTAAGGTCTGGATCAACATCTTCCCGGACCGTCCCCTGACGAAGAAGCCCGCCGAAACCCGAATGGGTTCCGGTAAGGGTGCTCCGGAATGGTGGGTTGCCCCCGTCAAGCCCGGACGTGTCATGTTCGAGCTGGCAGGCGTCCCGGAGGAGCTCGCTCGCGAGGCCCTCAGCCGTGCCCAGCACAAGCTTCCTATCAAGACCCGTTTCGTGGTCCGAGAGGGTGGTGACATCTGATGGCAGATAAGGGTCTGACCACCGAGCAGCTCGACGCAATGGACAACTCCCAGCTGTCCAAGGAGCTGGAGAAGGCTAAGGCTGAGCTGTTCAACCTGCGTTTTGCGCAGGCCGTTGGCAACCTCGAGGATCACGGTCGCATGAAGACCGTGCGCCGCGACATTGCCCGGATCTACACCATCGCGCGTGAGCGGGAGCTTGGCTACCGCACCGCCCCGAGCACTGAGGAGTGAGCCTGATGGCAGAAACCACCGCTCGTAACGAGCGCAAGGTCCGTCGCGGCTACGTCGTCAGCGACAAGATGGACAAGACCGTTGTCGTCCAGATCGAGGACCGCGTCAAGCACGCCCTCTACGGCAAGGTCATGCGCAAGAACAAGAAGGTCAAGGTTCACGACGAGCACAACGAGTGCGGCGTCGGCGATCTCGTCCTCATCATGGAGACCCGCCCGCTGTCGGCCACCAAGCGCTGGCGCGTTGTGGAGATCCTCGAAAAGGCGAAGTGACCTTCGCTCACAGACCGAAATCCGTTCGGCAAGGCTCGACCGGTACAATCCGGAAGAGAACCGGCACGACGACAGGAGTCAATAGAAAATGATTCAGCAGGAGTCGCGACTGAAGGTCGCCGACAACACAGGGGCCAAGGAGATCCTGACCATCCGTGTTCTCGGTGGCTCGGGTCGGCGCTACGCGGGTATCGGCGACACCATTGTCGCCACCGTGAAGGACGCCATTCCCGGCGGCAACGTCAAGAAGGGCGAAGTCGTCAAGGCAGTGATCGTTCGCACGCGTAAGGAAACCCGCCGCCCCGACGGTTCCTACATTCGTTTCGACGAGAATGCGGCCGTCATCATCAACAACAATGGCGAGCCGCGTGGCACGCGTATCTTCGGCCCCGTGGGCCGCGAGCTGCGTGACAAGAAGTTCATGCGCATCGTCTCCCTCGCTCCGGAGGTGATCTGATCCATGGCAGCCAAGATTCGTAAGAATGACCTCGTCGAGGTCGTTCGCGGACGCACGTCCGACGAGAAGGCGCTGGCTGAGCGCAACGCCCGCCGTGCGGAAGAGGGCCTCGAGCCCCTGACCCCCGGCGACAAGGGCAAGCAGGGCCGCGTCATCCAGGTGTTCCCGGCTGAGGGCAAGGTCCTCGTCGAGGGCATCAACCTGAAGACGCGCCACGTGCGCCAGGGCCAGCAGGGCAGCGCCGGCGGCATCGAGACCATCGAGGCCCCCATCTCGCTGTCCAAGGTCGCACTGGTCGACCCCGAGACCAAGAAGCGCGTTCGCGCCGGTTTCCGCGAGGACACCGTCGAGCGCGGCGGCCGCACCCGCACCGTCCGAGTCCGCGTGGCTCGTGGTGGCGCGAAGCGCGGCGTTGAGCAGGGCAAGGAGATCTGAGCATGGCCCCGCGTCTGAAGGAAAAGTACGTCTCCGAGATCCGCGAGGCGCTCCGTGCTGAGTTCAAGCACGAGAACGTCATGCAGGTCGGCGGACTGACGAAGATCGTTGTCAACATGGGTGTCGGCGAGGCCGCTCGCGACTCGAAGGCACTCGAGGGCGCGATCCGCGACCTCACCGCGATCACCGGCCAGAAGCCCGTGACCACCCGCGCCAAGAAGTCCATCGCGCAGTTCAAGCTGCGTGAGGGCCAGGCGATCGGTGCACACGTCACGCTTCGCGGCGACCGCATGTGGGAGTTCCTGGACCGCCTCCTCTCGACGGCGCTTCCCCGTATCCGTGACTTCCGCGGACTGTCTTCCAAGCAGTTCGACGGTCACGGCAACTACACCTTCGGTCTCACGGAACAGTCGATGTTCCACGAGATCGATCAGGACTCGATCGACCGAGTGCGCGGCATGGACATCACGGTTGTCACCTCGGCCACCACCGACGAAGAGGGTCGCGCCCTTCTCCGTCACCTCGGCTTCCCGTTCAAGGAGGACTGACCCATGGCCAAGACATCCCTGAAGGTCAAGGCTGCCCGCAAGCCGAAGTTCGGCGTGCGTGCCTACACCCGGTGCAACCGTTGCGGTCGTCCGCACTCGGTGTACCGCAAGTTCGGACTGTGCCGCGTGTGCCTGCGCGAGCTCGCCCACCGTGGCGAACTCCCCGGTGTCACCAAGAGCAGCTGGTAAAACGAACGTCGCAGGTCCCGGGTAACCGGAGAAACCGCGACGAGGAAGGGGAATAAACCCCCATGACAATGACAGACCCGATTGCAGATATGCTGACGCGTCTGCGCAACGCGACTCGTGCGCACCACGATGCGGTCTCCATGCCGTACTCGAAGCTCAAGAACGCGATTGCGAACATCCTGGTCGAGGAAGGCTACATTGCCTCGACCTCCGTCGAGGATGCCCGCGTGGGCAAGACCCTGACGATCAACCTGAAGTACGGCTCGCACCGCGAGGCCGCGATCCAGGGGCTCAAGCGCGTGTCCAAGCCTGGTCTGCGCGTGTACGCCAAGTCCACCAACCTGCCCAAGGTCCGCGGCGGCCTCGGCGTGGCGATCCTGTCCACGTCCTCCGGCCTGCTCACCGACCGTCAGGCAGCCGAGAAGGGTGTGGGTGGGGAAGTCCTCGCCTACATCTGGTGATGAGGAGGCTGAACAATGTCGCGAATTGGTAAGAACCCCATCGCAATCCCCGCCGGTGTTGACGTCACGATCGACGGCCAGAACGTGTCGGTGAAGGGCCCCAAGGGCACCCTCTCCCACGTCGTTGCCGAGCCGATCACCGCCAAGATCGAAGACGGCCAGGTTATCGTCGAGCGTCCTAACGACGAGCGCACCTCGCGTTCGCTCCACGGACTGTCCCGCACCCTGATCGCTAACATGATCGTCGGCGTGACCGAGGGCTACAAGAAGGATCTCGAAATCACGGGTACCGGTTACCGCGTGGTCGCCAAGGGCAAGGACCTCGAGTTCTCCCTGGGCTTCTCCCACACGATCACCATCACCCCGCCCGAGGGCATCGAGTTCACGATTGCGCCGAAGTCCCAGACGCTGTTCACGGTGTCCGGAATCGACAAGCAGCTCGTCGGTGAGACCGCTGCTCGCATCCGCAAGCTGAAGAAGCCGGAGCCCTACAAGGGCAAGGGCATCCACTACGTGGGCGAGACCATCCGTCGCAAGGTCGGAAAGGCTGGTAAGTGATGGCTTACTCGATCAAGGGCAAGGGCAAGTTCGTCGCTCGCAAGCGCCGTCACCTCCGCCTCCGCAAGAAGATCAACGGCACGCCCGAGCGTCCCCGTCTGGTCGTCACCCGTTCGAACCGCCACATGGTGGCTCAGGTTATCGACGATACGGTTGGTCACACCCTGGTGTCGGCCTCCGACATCGAGACCGAGGTCGCTGGTTCCGAGGGCACGAAGACCGACAAGGCTCGCAAGGTCGGCGCACTGATCGCCGAGCGTGCGAAGGCTGCCGGTATCTCCGCTGTCGTCTTCGACCGCGGTGGTAACAAGTACGCAGGTCGCGTTGCGGCCGTTGCCGAGGCCGCCCGTGAGGGCGGACTCGAGCTGTGAACGAGCCGAAAGAAAGAGAGATCATCTGATGGCTGCACAGCAGCGAGACAGGAACGGTTCGGGCGCGGGCGAGAACAACGATCGCCGTGAGCGCCGCTCCGGCCGCGGCAACGATCGCGATAACCGCCGGAACAACGAAAACAAGAACGAGTACATCGAGCGCGTCGTGACGATCAACCGCGTCTCCAAGGTTGTGAAGGGTGGACGTCGTTTCTCCTTCACCGCCCTGGTTGTCGTGGGTGACGGCGAAGGCACGGTGGGCGTCGGCTACGGAAAGGCCAAGGAAGTTCCTCAGGCTATTTCCAAGGGCGTCGAGGAGGCGAAGAAGAACTTCTTCCGCGTCCCGATGATCCGCCGCACGATTACGCACGTGGTGCAGGGCCGCGACACCGCCGGTGTCGTCCTCCTGCGTCCGGCTGCCCCCGGTACCGGCGTTATCGCCGGCGGCCCGGTGCGCGCCGTCCTGGAGGCCGCAGGCGTCCACGACGTGCTCACCAAGTCGCTGGGCTCGTCCAACGCGATCAACATCGTCCACGCGACGGTTGACGCACTCAAGCAGCTCGAGCAGCCCGAGGCTGTCGCCGCACGTCGCGGCCTGCCCCTCGAGCGCGTTGCTCCCGCGTCCATGCTGCGCGCTCGCGCAGAGGGCGAGGCCGAGAAGCGCGCCGCTGCCGAGGCCGCCGAGGCCGACAAGGCCGCTGCAGGGGAGGCTAAGTGATGGCGAAGAACATCAAGATCACGCAGGTCAAGTCCTCTGCTCACGCGAAGCAGAACATGAAGGACACGCTGCGCACCCTCGGGCTGCGCAAGATCGGCCAGAGTGTCGTGCGTGAGCAGACGGATGCCGTTCTGGGCGCCGTTCGCACCGTGCGTCACCTGGTGACCGCTGAGGAGGTCGACTGACAATGGCGGACTCCACGAACAAGACGCAGATCGTTAAGCTGCACCACCTGCGTCCTGCCCCGGGAGCCAAGACCGCGAAGACCCGCGTGGGTCGCGGTGAAGGTTCGAAGGGTAAGACCGCTGGCCGTGGCACCAAGGGCACCAAGGCCCGTTACCAGGTTGCTGCCGGCTTTGAGGGTGGCCAGATGCCGATTCACATGCGTCTGCCGAAGCTTCGCGGCTTCAAGAACCCCTTCCGCGTTGAGTACCAGGTCGTGAACGTTGGCAAGCTCGGGGAGCTCTTCCCCGAGGGCGGCAAGGTCACGGTTGAGGATCTCATCGCCAAGCACGCCGTTCGAGACTCCGCGCCCGTCAAGGTGCTCGGTACCGGCGAACTGAGCGTGAAGCTCGAGGTTGAGGTCGACTCCTGGTCGTCCTCTGCCGAGGCGAAGATCACGGCTGCCGGCGGGTCCATCTCGGCTCGCTGACGCTGAACGGGGGTGGTCCCGCGAGGGACCACCCCCGTTACGTGTCTGTGTTTTCGCGGGTGAAGAGCTGTCAAAGTGCTTTTCGTCCGCGAAAGCGACTCGCCCCAGCGCATGGGGCTTTCGCGCGCCGCGTCTCGTTAAATATGCGGCAATGCGCTTTTTTAATGATTGGATATCGCCAACCACTACCCGTGTCGGGTAAGCTGGATCAGTCTAGGGGCTTTGCCCCGCATGCCCATCACCCGTAGGAGGAAGCCTTGCTCGGTGCATTTGCCCAGGCGTTCCGTACCCCCGACTTGCGTCGGAAGCTGCTGTTTACCCTGTTCATCATGGCCGCGTTCCGGCTGGGCTCGTTCATTCCGACGCCCGGTGTGGACTCTCAGGCCGTCCAGCGCTGTATGGCGCAGGAGTCGCAGGCGTCGCTGCTCGACCTCGTCAACCTGTTCTCGGGTGGAGCGCTCCTGCAGCTGTCGATCTTCGCGCTGGGCATCATGCCGTACATCACCGCGTCGATCATCATTCAGCTGTTGAGGGTGGTCATTCCTCGCTTCGATGACCTCCATAAGGAAGGCCAGACGGGCCAGGCCAAGCTGACGCAGTACACGCGTTACCTCACGATCTTCCTGGGTATCCTCCAGGCGACGACGACGATTTCCCTGGCGCGCAGCGGGCAGCTGTTCCAGTCGTGCAACCAGGACATCATTAAGGATCGCTCCGTCTTGACGTTCATCATGATGATCATCGTCATGATGGCCGGCACCGGCGTCATCATGTGGCTCGGCGAGCTCATCACTGAGCGCGGCATTGGTAACGGCATGTCGCTGCTGATCTTCACGTCGATCGCGGCCCGTCTGCCCGAGCAGCTCCTGTCGATCGGCCAGGCTGGCAAGTGGGGATCGGTCGCCGCTATCGTCGCCCTGCTTCTCCTCGTCGCGATCGCTGTCGTCTACGTTGAGCAGGCCCAGCGCCGCATCCCGGTCCAGTACGCCAAGCGCATGATTGGGCGTCGCCAGTATGGTGGCACCACGACGTACATCCCGCTGAAGATCAACATGTCGGGCGTTATCCCCGTCATCTTCGCTTCCTCGATCCTCGCCCTGCCTCCGATGGCGGCGCAGTTCGGCAAGGCCGATGCTCAGTGGGTCCAGTGGATCTCCGCGCACTTCACGCAGGGCAGCTCGTTCTACCTGGCGACCTACGCCCTCATGACTCTGTTCTTCACCTTCTTCTACACCGCTATCACGTTCAACCCGGATGAGGTTGCGGACAACATGAAGAAGTACGGAGGCTTCATCCCGGGTTACCGTGCGGGTCGTCCCACGGCTGAGTACCTGCGCTACGTGATTAACCGAATCACCTCGGCGGGCGCCCTCTACCTGGTGATCATTGCCCTCCTGCCGTCTCTTGCCATCATCCCGCTGAAGCTGTCGAGCTCGCAGATGCCTTTCGGTGGCACCACGCTGCTCATCATCATCGGCGTTGGTCTGCAGACGGTGAAGGAAATCAACACGCAGCTGCAGCAGCATCACTATGAAGGATTCCTGAAATGACAGTCGTCATCCTCCTCGGCCCTCCCGGAGCTGGCAAGGGCACCCAGGCCTCGCGCATCGCTGAGCGCCTTGGTATCCCGGCTATTTCGACGGGCGACATCTTCCGTGCCAACATGGCGGAAGGTACGGAGATTGGCAAGCAGGCGCAGGCCTACATGGACCGCGGTGAGTTCGTTCCGGACTCGGTCACGAACGCCATGGTGAAGGCACGCCTCGCAGCCCCCGACGCTGCCGACGGTTTCCTCCTCGACGGCTACCCGCGTTCCGTGGAGCAGGCGCACGTCCTGCGCGACATGCTCCTCGATCTGGGTAAGTCCATTGACGTCGTCCTGGAGATCCAGGTGGATGAGGACGAGGTCGTGGAGCGTATGCTCAAGCGCGCTCAGGAGCAGCACCGCACGGATGACACTGAGCCCGTCATGCGTCACCGCCTGGAGGTCTACCACCAGCAGACGCTGCCCGTCGCCACCTACTACGTCGATCAGGATCTCCTGGAGGTCGTCGATGGCAGTGGCACGATCGACGAGGTCACGGCTCGCATTTTCGAGATCCTCGACTCGGTGGCAAAGAACTAAGCGATGCCACGCATTGAACTGAAGTCCGCGCAGGAGCTTCGATGGATGCGCGAGGCCGGCCTGGTCGTCGCGTCCATCCACGAGGCCCTGCGCGGTGCCATTCGCCCCGGCGTCACGACGCGTGAGCTGGACGAGGTGAGCGCCCAGGCGATCGTCGACGGGGGAGCGACTTCCAACTTCAAGGGCTACTACGGCTATCCGGCGACGGTGTGCATTTCCGTGAACGACGTGATCGTTCACGGCATCCCGGGCGACTATGAGCTGGCTCCTGGCGACATCGTGTCCTTCGACTGCGGCGCGTATGTGGAACGCGGCGGTCGCCAGTGGCACGGGGACGCTGCCTTCAGTGTCATCGTTGGCGAAACCTTCGTGTCGGACGCTGACTTCGCGGCGGGGGAGCGTGCTACCGGCGCTATCGCCGGAGTGGACGAGAACCTGCTGCGTGAGCGTCGCCAGCTCGACGCCGTGACGCGAGAGTCCCTGTGGGCTGCCCTGGCGGGGCTCGCGACCGGCAAGCGCATAAGCGCGGTCGGCAACGCGGTTGAGACCGTTGTTGCGGAGAACGCGCTCATCAACGGCTGGGAAGCCGGCATTATCGAGGAATTCGTTGGCCACGGCATCGGCACGAAGATGCACATGCCGCCGGACGTCCTCAACTACAACGTCCGCGGCATTCAGGCTCGCCTCAAGCCGGGCATGGTTCTGGCGGTCGAGCCGATGCTCACCCGCGGCGACATCGCCTCGCAGACGGATGATGACGAGTGGACGGTGCGCACGGTCGATGGTCGCGATGCCGCTCACTGGGAGCATTCGATCGCGATCACCGAGGATGGTGTCTCCGTCCTCACGGCGCGCGATGGGGGAGTGGCCGGACTGGCGCCCTATGGTGTCACCCCGGTGTCGCTCGACTGACACGACGTATGGCTGCGGGCCCGGTACCTCACTCAGGTGCCGGGCCCGAGTCGTTCGTCGACGAGGTCGAGGCCGGACCGCCGCTGTTCCTGCTGGCAGCGCCACCGGTGTTCCTGCTGGCTGCGCCACCGGTGTTCCTGCTGGCTGCGCCACCGGTGTTCCGGGCGCCGTCGGGCCCGCCCGCCCGCTCGCCGGCCGCGCTGCGAGCTTCGCTCGGCGCGTCGCCTCGAAGCCCGGCCAGGCCCTGCGGCCCCGCCGGCGCCCTCCACACTGGTGGTGCGCAGCACACTGCCACGGCCAAGGCGTGTAGAACGCGAATGGCCGTCGGCGATTCGATGCGCGGCCAGGCCGCGTCCCCGTGCCTTCTGAGTCTTCTTCGCCAATTTCGCATGCAATTCCCCTGCGACTATTTCGAACCATGGTTTCGCAGCGTTGGAGTTACAACGTATTGAGGCTTCGTTGAATCTTCGTCCAATCGAATTGCATGCGACATTTGTGTGGTCGGGCCCCGTGGTCTGCCGAAGGACAATAACCTGCGAGTGCCTGCACTCTGCTCAATCAGTCTGTACGGATGCGCCTTAGTGCTTGTGCGTCGTGAGGCCCGTGGTTCCCTCTGTTTGGGACTTATCCGGATAGGATGCGCGCATCCGGATAGGTTATGCGCAGCCGGATAGGTTAGTAAGCTATCCGGATGTTCGTTTCCTATCCGGATGTTGGTTACCTATCCGGATGTGTGTTGGAGGCAGTGGCCGGTGCGCGCTCGGTTGGCACTCTGCGCTGAGGGGTGCAGTGAAGCGCGGTGTGCCCCGGCCTCGTCGATATAAGACAGACTGCGGCGGCGATTCGATGAAATGTGACGCATTAAACGTGAGCGAACCGACAGGGACCCCGACTACCGCCGATGGGCGTCAATGCCGTAGAGTAGTTCCTTGGGCGTATCTGCATCCGGCATTTGTTGGTGCACTATGCCTAGCGGCATCCGCCGCAACCTATCCGAGACATGTAGAGGATAAACGGAGGATATGGCGAAGAAAGACGGCGTCATTGAGATGGAAGGCACGGTCGTTGAGGCCCTGCCTAACGCGATGTTCCGTGTGGAACTGAAGAATGGCCACGTGGTTCTCGGCCACATTGCGGGAAAGATGCGTCAGCACTACATCCGCATCCTGCCCGAGGATCGAGTTGTCGTCGAGCTGAGTCCCTACGACCTCTCCCGAGGCCGTATCGTTTACCGCTACAAGTGACCCGACACAAACTGCCCGCCGGGCAGTGGAGGTAACAACCATGAAGGTCAAGCCGAGTGTCAAGAAGATCTGTGACAAGTGCAAGGTGATTCGTCGCCACGGCAACGTCATGGTCATCTGCGACAACCCCAGGCACAAGCAGCGCCAGGGCTGAGCCCCGCTGCGACCCGAGGGGCACTAGGCCCCACAGCATCACTCTAAGCACCCACCCGTGGGTGACCCTCGGTTCGGAGGCCGAGGCCGGGCTGCTCGCCCGGACTGAGCGATGACGACCTCCGATGAACAACTGGAGCAACATCACCATGGCACGTATTGCCGGCGTCGACCTCCCCCGCGAGAAGCGGCTCGAGATCGCGCTCACATACATCTACGGAGTCGGCCGCACCCGCGCGGCAGAGACCCTCGCCGCCACCGGCGTCAGCCCGGACACTCGCGTGAAGGACGCGACGGAAGAGGAACTCGTCAAGCTTCGTGACTACATTGAGGCAAACTTCAAGGTTGAGGGTGACCTCCGCCGTGAGGTTCAGGCCGACATTCGTCGCAAGATCGAAATCGGTTCGTACCAGGGCCTTCGCCACCGTCGTGGCCTGCCGGTCCACGGTCAGCGCACCAAGACCAACGCGCGTACCCGCAAGGGCCCCAAGCGCACCGTTGCAGGCAAGAAGAAGGCCAAGTAAGGCCTAGGAGAGCGCATCCCCTCGGGATAGCTTTCCGCGACAAGAAGGAACTGAACCAGAAATGGCAGCAGCAAAGACCTCGCGCTCGGGCGGTGCCCGCAAGCCGCGTCGCAAGATTTCGAAGAACGTCACCAACGGCCACGCCTACATCAAGTCGACGTTCAACAACACCATCGTTTCCCTGACGGACCCCACGGGCGCGGTTGTCGCCTGGGCGTCCTCCGGCCAGGTTGGCTTCAAGGGTTCGCGTAAGTCCACCCCCTTCGCCGCGCAGCTCGCGGCCGAGGCCGCGGCTCGTCGCGCCCAGGAGCACGGCATGAAGAAGGTTGACGTTTTCGTGAAGGGTCCCGGCTCCGGCCGTGAGACCGCGATCCGTTCCCTCCAGGCCGCCGGCCTCGAGATCGGTTCGATCCAGGACGTCACGCCTCAGGCCTTCAACGGCACCCGCCCGCCGAAGCGCCGCCGCGGCTGACTTGTGGACGGGAGGGCATTGCCCTCCCCACGTCTGAACCTTCGGGTTCTTACTCCCTTAGCCTGCTTCAGCAGGTTCCCATATCCGGTGTCATATAGCGGGCACCGGCCAGAAAGGAATAGACGTGCTCATTGCAGAGCGACCCATCCTGACCGAAGAAAAGGTCAGCGACCTGCGCTCCCGTTTCACCCTGGAGCCCCTCGAGCCCGGGTTCGGCTACACGCTGGGTAACTCCCTGCGTCGTACCCTCCTGTCCTCGATTCCGGGTGCAGCGGTGACGTCCATCCGTATTGATGGCGTCCCCCACGAGTTCCGCACGATCGAAGGTGTGAAGGAAGATGTCGCTGAGATCATCCTGAACATCAAGCAGATCGTCCTGTCCAGCGAGAACGACGAGCCTGTCGTCATGTACCTGCGGAAGGCTGGCCCCGGCGAGGTTCTCGCCGGCGACATCACGCCTCCCGCCGGCGTGGAGATCCACAACCCCGATCTGCACCTTGCCACCCTCAACGAGAAGGGCAAGCTGGAGATCGAGCTGACCGTCGAGCGTGGCCGCGGCTACGTGTCGGCCGCTCAGAACAAGGATCCGCAGGCCGAGATCTCTCGCATTCCGATTGATTCGATCTACTCGCCCGTCGTCAAGGTGACCTACAAGGTCGAGGCGACGCGTGTTGAGCAGCGCACCGACTTTGATCGCCTCGTCATTGACGTGGAGACCAAGCCGGCGATCACCCCGCGCGATGCCCTGGCCTCGGCCGGCAAGACGCTGGTGGAGCTGTTCGGCCTCATGCGTGAACTGAACGAGGAAGCGGAAGGCATCGAGGTGGGTCCGTCCACCACCGACGCCACCCTCGCAGCCGATCTGGCTCTCCCGATCGAGAACCTGAACCTGCAGTCGCGTTCCTACAACGCGCTGCGTCGCCGCGGCATCCTGACCGTCGGCGAGCTGGTTGCTCACTCGGAGGCCGACCTGCTCGACATCCGCAACTTCGGCACCAAGTCGATCGAAGAGATCAAGGAGTCCCTGGCGGCCCTTGGTATGACGCTGAAGGACTCGGTCATGCCGAGCTTCGGCGACTCGGAGTCCGCCGCGATCTTTTCGGACGACCAGTCCATCTGACCCCGTGCGTCCGATGGACGCATTGAATCCGTAGGAGAAACTCATGCCCACCCCCAAGAAGGGTGCTCGTCTGGGCGGTAGCCCGGCACACCAGAAGCTGATCCTGTCGAACCTGGCAGCTCAGCTCATCGAACACCGTGCGATCACGACGACCGAGGCCAAGGCTAAGGCCCTGCGCCCCTACGTCGAGAAGCTCATCACCAAGGCCAAGCGTGGCGACCAGCACGCCCGCCGCACGGTTATGAAGAAGATCCCCAACAAGGGCATCGTCGCGATCCTCTTCGAGGAGCTCGTTCCCGCGATGGATTCCGAGCGCGCCGGCGGCTACACCCGCCTCATCCGCGTCGGCAACCGCAAGGGCGACAACGCTCCCCTGATGCGCATTGAGCTCGTCATGGAGAAGGTCGAGAAGAAGGCCGTCGTGAAGGCTGCCGAGAAGACCGCCGCCAAGGCCGTCGCCGAAGAGGCCGAGAAGGCCGCCGAGGCTGCCGCCGAGCGCGCCGAAGAGGCTCGCGAGGAAGGCGATCTCGCCATGGCCAACGAGGCCGAGGAAGTTGCCGCCGAGGCCGGCAAGGAGGCTGACGCCGCCGAGCAGGTCGCCGACGAGAAGTGACCGTGAGTCACTGATCAACTCGAGCATCGGGCCGGACACTCCGCAAGGAGTGTCCGGCCCCTGCCGTATCCGGTAGCCTGAAGTCATGACTCGTGAGATGACATTGGCGATCGACTGCGGCGGTGGTGGCATTAAGGGCTCCGTCGTGGATGAGCGCGGCACCATGATGGCCCCGCCTCACAGGGTTCCGACCCCGTACCCCCTACCTCCCGAGCTCCTCGTGGAAACCGTCATCGGCCTCGCGCGTGCGCTTCCCACGGCGACGCGAGTGACGATGGGTATGCCGGGCATGATCCGCCACGGTGTCGTCATCGCGACCCCCCACTACATCACACGCGACGGACCGCGTTCGCGCGTGCTGCCCGAGCTCGTGGAGCGGTGGGACCACTTCGACATGGGTTGGGCTATCGAGCAGGCCCTAGGCCTGCCCACCAAGGTTCTCAACGACGCCGAAGTCGCTGGTGCTGGCGCTATCACGGGTCGCGGTCTTGAAATGATCATCACCCTGGGAACGGGCCTCGGTAACGCGGTGTTCGATGGTGGCCAGCTGGCGCCTCATGTCGAGGTCTCGCAGGGGCCCGTTCGGTGGGGCCTGACCTATGACGACTACATCGGCGAGCATGAGCGCCTGCGCCTGGGCGATGTGCACTGGTCGCGCCGTGTTCGTCGCGTCGTGGATGGCCTGCGCCCCATGTACATGTGGGACCGCCTCTACTTGGGTGGCGGCAACTCCAAGCGCATCACGGCCTCGAACCTGCGCCTCATGGGCGACGACGTGATCGTCGTGCCTAACGATGCGGGCATTATCGGTGGCGTTCGGGCGTGGGAGCTGTGAGCGCGCGGCGCTTGCGCCTCGACCTGGGCTACGACGGCACCGATTTTCGAGGTTGGGCCGCCCAGCCCGGCCTGCGCACTGTCCAGGGCGAGCTTGAAGCGGCGCTCGCCATGGCCTCGCGCGAAGAGATCGTGACGACGGTCGCCGGTCGTACCGACGCGGGGGTTCATGCGCGTCACCAGGTGTGTCATGCGGACATTTCCGAGGGCGCCTGGGCGCGACTGTCGCCCAGGGGCGGGGATGCCGACGACGAGGCCGTGGCCTCCTCGATTGTCCGCCGACTCAACAAGATTCTCTCCGGACGCTACGGCGAGCGCGCGCGCGGCCGCGACCTGCCTGCTGCGCGCGGCACGTGCGACGTGCGCATCTACTCGGCCGCCGTCGTCGACCCCAGCTTCGACGCGCGCTTCTCCGCCCTCGGTCGCTCCTACGCCTACCGGGTGTCCGATCGTCCCGAGCCCATTGGGCGCTGGGACCGCCTGTGGGTCGAAGATCCCCTCGACGAGGCTGGCATGAACGAGGCCGGGGCCGCCCTCCTCGGGGAACACGACTTTCTGGGATTCTGTCGGCCGCGTGAGGGAGCCACGACGATTCGGACGCTGCGGACGTTGCGCGCCGAGCGTGACGCTGAGGGAACCCTCGTCTTCCGAGTCGAGGCGGATGCGTTCTGCCACTCGATGGTCCGCTCCCTGGTGGGGGCGCTGCTCCTGGTGGGCTCGGGCGCACGCGACGTCGACTACCCGGCGCAGATCCTGCGGGCCCGGTCCCGCTCCGAGGCAGCGCCGATTGCCCCCGCACACGGGCTGACCCTTGAGGGCGTGGAGTATCCCGATCCCTCGCAGTGGGGCGCGCGGGCCGAGCAGGCCCGGGCCAGGCGCGACACGTGCTGCGGTGACGACGGCTGAGGAATGTGACACAGTATTCGCCGCGCTTTGACCGGCGGGCTGAGCACAGATAATATGGCTAGTGCTGTGCGTCAGCAGAGTACCTAGTGTCTCCCACTCGCTAGGAGCGCTCGCCGACGCCTCGCGCGAACCGTTTCATCGCGGATGCCCCCGGAAAAACCGGCGCGGCGTCCCATGACCAACAAGAATTGAAGGTTACGCCCGTGCGCACCTATTCACCCAAGCCTGGGGACGCGGACAAGAAGTGGTACGTCATTGACGCCACCGACGTCGTCCTCGGTCGCCTGGCAGCCCAGACCGCTGCCCTCCTCCGTGGGAAGCACAAGCCGACGTTCGCCCCTCACATGGACATGGGCGACTACGTCATCATCATCAACGCGGACAAGGTCGCTCTGACCGGCAAGAAGCTCGACCAGAAGATGGCCTACCGTCACTCCGGTCGTCCCGGCGGCCTGACCGCGACCGCTTACCGTGACCTCCTCGCCGCGACGCCTGAGCGCGCCGTCGAGAAGGCCGTTAAGGGCATGCTTCCTCACAACTCCCTCGGCCGCGCGCAGTTCAAGAAGCTGCACGTTTACGCTGGCCCGGAGCACCCCCACGCCGGCCAGTCGCCGGTTCCCTACGAACTGACCCAGGTGGCTCAGTGACCTTCGGTCGCTGAACGCCTTTGACCCTGAGGAGAACCGTGGCTGAGACCATCGTTTCCGCTGAGCTGGACGAGGAAGTCGTCCCCAGCTCCTACACGTCCGAGACCGAGTCGGCTCCCGCCGGCGCCGGTCAGTCCATCACCGCGCCCGGCGCGGGCCTGGGCCGCCGCAAGGAGGCCGTCGCCCGCGTTCGCCTGGTCCCCGGCTCCGGCAAGTGGACCATCAACGGTCGCACCCTTGAGGACTACTTCCCCAACAAGCTGCACCAGCAGCTGGTGAAGTCCCCCTTCGTGCTGCTCGACATTGACGGCCGCTTCGACGTCATCGCCCGCATCAACGGCGGCGGCGTCTCCGGCCAGGCCGGCGCCCTGCGCCTCGGCGTGTCGCGCGCCCTCAACGAGATCGACCGCGACGCGAACCGTCCGGCCCTCAAGAAGGCTGGCTTCCTGACCCGCGATGCCCGCGCCACCGAGCGTAAGAAGGCAGGCCTCAAGAAGGCCCGCAAGGCTTCGCAGTTCTCGAAGCGCTGATTTCACTCAGCACATTTTCTGTTGGCCGCGTCCCGCTCCTGCGGGGCGCGGCCTTCGTATGCTCTCCTGCGCGTACCGCGATGTGGGGTTATAGGACACTAGGCGTTGCTTGCGGCCCCACGGGTGTTGCGGGCGTCGGAGGCCCCGGCCGCTGTGTGTGCCGGTGGGCGGCGGCCCGCCCGCGAGCCGTCCGCGCTGCGAGCTTCGCTCGGCGCGTCGTCTCGAAGCCCGGCCAGGCCCCG
>JAHACW010000014.1 GCA_018375675.1 Actinomyces sp.
AGTTCGAGGTTCTGGGTGCGGACGCCGAGTTCGACGGCGTCCTCTTCGACGGTGCAGCGTGGGGCGCGGGCGCCGAGGTCGGCTCCGAGGAAGAGCAGGAATATCTGGGTATTCCCGGCCTGCTGGACGCCGATCAGGTGACAACCCTGCTGCGCGCCCGCCAGGCCGACCAGGTCGCCGCCCAGAAGAAGACCCGTGCCGCGCAGAAGATGCGTGAGGAGAACGCTGGCATCCCCGCCCACAAGCTGCGTGCCGCTAAGCGCAAGGAGCTCCAGCACCTGGTCTCCACGTGGTCGCGCCGCTCCGGTGAGACCCACGCAACCATCCATTCGCGCCTGCGCTCGCGCTGCGGCGGCCCCGAGGTCGCCCAGGCGACGACCGAGCAGATCGAGGCCCGCATCGCCCTGCTGCGCGAGTGGTTCGTCGGCCGCCACTGACGCGGTCCCGCTGCACTACGCGCCCTGACGCATAACGAGTCCCGGCCTCGTCCCTCCTGAGAAGGACGAGGCCGGGGCTTCGTTATGAGTGCGAGCTGAGGGTCAGTCGACCTGCTCGTAGCGCGTCGGGATCGCGACCTCGCCCTCGGACAGGCGCCATGCCTGGTAGGGCAGTTCGTTGCGGGCACGCAGGTGGTGCTCCTGGGCGCGGGACAGCGCCTCGGGGCCCCAGGCTTCGGCGTCGATCTGGCCGCCGCGGACCAGCTGGACCTGCAGCGGGCGGGCGCCGCGCTCGGCCAGCAGAGCCTGGCCCTCCTCGAAGGAGGTTCCGACGAGCAGGAGTTCCTCGGTCGCGTAGCCGTCCTCGCCCATGACGCGGCCAGCGATCTTGCGCCCGCCGACCGTGGACTTCGACTCGGCCTTCTTGGCGACCGACACGATCTGGCCGTGGCCGTCCTCGCGTTGGACGACCTTGTAGACCAGAGCGGCCGTCGGCACACCCGATCCCGTCACGAGCTTGGTGCCCACGCCGTAGGAGTCGACGGGGGCTGCACCCAGGGCGGCGATCGCGTACTCGTCGAGGTCGGAGGTCACCGTGATCTTCGTGGTGGTGGCACCCATCGCGTCGAGCTGTCCACGCACCTTGAAGGCCTCGGCGACCAGGTCGCCCGAATCCAGGCGCACCGCGCCCAGCTCGCCGCCTGCAGCGCGCGCGGCCTCGACCGCGTTGATGACGCCCTGCCTGATGTCGTAGGTGTCCACGAGCAGGGTTGTGCCCGCGCCCAGCTTGGCGACCTGAGAGTCGAAGGCGTCGCGCTCGCTGTCGTGCAGGAGCGTGAACGCGTGGGCGGCCGTGCCGATGCAACGGATCCCGTAGCGCTTGGCGGCCTCAAGGTCGGAGGTGCCCTGGAAACCGCCGATGATGGCGGCGCGTGCGGCAGAGACTGCGGCGCGCTCGTGGGCACGGCGAGCACCCATGTCCATGCAGGGGCGGCCGTGGGCGGCGATCGTCATACGCGAGGCGGCAGAAGCCACCGCGCAATCGTGGTTGAGGATCGACAGGAGCAGCGTCTCCAGGAGCGTGCAGTCCGCGAATGTGCCCTCAACGGTCAGCAGGGGAGAACCGGGGAAGTAGCACTCGCCCTCGGCGTAGCCCCAGATGTCGCCCGTGAAGCGCCACGAGGCCAGGAACTGGGCGGCCTCCTCGGAGATGATCCCCTGGTCGTTCAGCCAGTTGATCTGCTCCGCGTCGAACTCGAAGCGTTCCAGGGCCTCGAGAATTCGGCCGGTTCCGGCCACGACACCGAAGCGGCGAGTGGCGGGCAGGCGGCGCCCAAACAGCTCAAACGTGCAGCGACGATGCGCGGTGCCATCCTTCAGGGCGGCGTCGAGCATCGTGAGCTCGTACATGTCAGTCAGCAATGAAGTAGATGTCGATGCAGGCATACTGTGAGCCTACCTTGAGAAGCGTGTCACCGGGGTGCGAATTTCCTTCCCTGATACACAAATACGTCTTAGTGTTGACGTATGACAACGATCTTCCAACCCGCGTCCCGCACGCACGAGGCACCCACCGCGGTGCCGCGTTGGCGTGCCGTCGTGTGGGACGATCCTGTCAACCTCATGAGCTACGTGAGCGCTGTTTTTCGCCAGTATTTCGGCTATTCTGCCGCCCGCGCGGAGGAACTCATGATGGCCGTTCATACGCGCGGACGTGCCACCGTTTCCACGGGAGTGCGCGAACGCATCGAGGCGGACGTCATGGCCATGCACTCCTACGGTCTACGCGCCACCATCGAAGAGGACCGGGACTGAAGATATGGAAGGCTTCGCTCTTCGAGACGGTGTCTACGCCTCGTCGATGAGCGACGGCGAGGCGCTCCTCCTGCGCCAGTTGGCGACGGAGGTTCTCGTCGTCTTGGACGATCCCGGTGAGTACGCCGCGACCTCGTCCATGGTGAACGCCGCCACCGAGACCGAACAGCGACGAGACGAACCCCGCGAACGTACCCTGCGTATGCTGCTGCCCTCGATGAGCGAGGATGACGAAGACGCTGGCCGCCTGCGCGCCCTGACCGAGGATTCTCTGCGCACCGATAAGTCCGTCCGTTTGCGCGCCATCGTCGGCGATCTTGACCACATCGTCCACGGTGAGAGTGACACCCTCAGGATCCAGCCCGAGGCCGTGTGGTCCTGGCTGGGGGCTCTCAATGACATCAGGCTGGGCTTAGCCGCTGAGCTGGGCCTATCGGATCAACAAGATGCGCAGCGCATCGAAGAATTGGCGCTCAGTGAGCCGACGGGGGAGCGCTCGCAAACCGTCGCCGCCATCTATATGCTCATCACATGGTGGCAGGACTCACTCCTAGAAGCCGTCAATAATTCCCAGTAGCGCATAAGGTCGAGACATGAACAACGCCCCGATCGGAATTTTCGACTCGGGCCTAGGTGGGCTGACGGTGGCTCGTGCAGTCATCGATAAACTGCCCGACGAAGAGATCATCTACCTGGGCGACACCGAGCATACGCCCTATGGTCCGCGCGCAATTGCGCAGGTTCGCTCGCTGACGCTGTCCGCTCTCGACGAGCTGGCCTCGCGCGGCGTGAAGGCACTCGTCATCGCCTGCAACACGGCGACGGCCGCCGCGCTCGCTGACGCTCGGGAACGCTACTGGATCGATGCCGGTATCCCCGTCATCGAGGTCATCACTCCTGCGGCGCGCCAGAGCGTTATTGCCACGCGTAACCACCACGTGGGCGTCATCGGTACGAAGGCCACCATCCAGTCCGAGGCATATCTGCGCGCGCTCGCAGCCGTCCCCGGACTGACGGTCAGCCAGCAGGCCTGTCCCGCTTTCGTTGACTTCGTCGAGGCCGGGGTGACCACGGGCGAGGAGATCGAGGCCGTGGCGCGTGAGTATCTGACGCCGCTGAAGGAAGCGGGTGTGGACACGCTGATCCTGGGGTGCACGCACTACCCGCTGCTCACCGGCGTTATTGGCCGCATCATGGGCGAGGGAGTGACGCTCGTGACCTCCTCGGAGGCCACCGCGAACGTCACCTACAACGAGCTGGTGGATCGCGGGCTCCTTCATGATCCGTGGCCCGCTGGGCAGGGGCCGCAGCACCAGTTCCTGGCCACGGGCGCTTCCGACGCGTTCCCGCGCCTGGCTCGCCGTTTCCTTGGCCCCGAGGTGGGCTCCGTTGCCCGCGTGAATACCGGTGGTGGTATCGCGTGAAGCTGACTGTTATTGGCGCTACCGGTTCGATGTCAGGGCCGGAGTCGCCGGCATCGTGCTACCTTGTTCAGGCCCGAGGCGTGGACCCGCGATCGGGGGAAGAACGGACCTTCTCGCTCGTGTGCGATATGGGTCCCGGTTCCTTCGGTGCACTGTGGGCGTACGTGTGCCCGCGCGAGCTCGATGCCCTCGCGCTGTCCCATTGCCACGCCGACCACATGGGTGACATCATTTCCCTGCAGGTCTACCGCAAGTGGGGTCCGGGAGCGGCCGCATCCGCGCTGCCCCTGTATGGTCCTGCCGAGACGCTGCGCCGCGTGCGCCAGATCGAAGATGCCCCGGACGACGAGGCGTACGAGGTCGAATTCGCCTTCACCCACATGCAGCTGGGCGAGGCCTACCAGGTCGGACCCATGACGATCCGCCCCTACCGGGCCCTGCACCCGATCGAGGCCTTTGGCCTGCGTATCGAGGGGCCCTCGGAGGAGGATCCTGAGCGCCTGGTGTCCCTGTTCTACACGGGCGACACCGACCTGTGCGACACGATCATCGAGGGTGCCCGCGGCGTCGACGTGTTCCTCAGCGAGGTTGGCTTCACGAGCGACGAGAACGAGCCTTACATGCACATGGATGGCGTGCGCGCGGGTGAGGTTGCCACGCGAGCCGGGGTGGGCCGCATGATCGCGACGCACATCCAGCCCTGGACGCCCCGCGATCGGGTGGTCTCCGAAGTGCGACAGACCTGGTCGGGTCCCCTAGAGTTTGCGGCTTCCGGGATGCAGGTGAGCCTCTGAGCCTACCCTCGCCCCACCGGTGGGTGAGGCGAGGTGGTTCCTCGGTCAGTCGCTAGACGTCGAGTATGAGGCGTTGTGGCGCTTCCACTCCGCCATGTATGTGGCCACGCGCGCTGGGCCTGAGGCCTCGGACCATCCGTGATTCTTGTGGCGTAGCAGGATCTTGCGAGTGCCCAGCGACGGCAGCGGCGTGATGCGCATGCCCTCCGTGTGGGCCCCGGCCAGCGCCATGGCCGGCAGGATCGTCGAACCTGTGCGAGCACGTACGAGGGCACGGGCGGCCTCGTAGGTCGTGTACAGGTGAGGCGCCCAGCGCGTGTCTGGGAAGGCCTTCGTAATACGGCGCATGACGTGGTCGCCGCTGGAGCCCGGATTGACGCGCAGCCAGGTGAGGTCCGCGAGGTCTTCGATCGAGCCGATTGGGGGAGCGGAGTCTGGGGTGACGAGCATCCAGGGTTCGTCGAGGAAGGGAATGTCCGTGTATCCGCGAGGGGCCAGGCCCGGGTCCTCGTCGCGTTCGATGACGAGGATGTCGTACTGGCCGGTGCGCAGCGCAGCCATGCCCGGGGTCTCTTCTGTTTCCTCGATGCGCAGGTCGACGCCGGGGAGGGCGTCCGCGAGGTCGGGGAGCGCGGGGATGAGGGTGGACCGGCAAATCGTCAGGAACGCCCCAATGGTGACCGTTCCCGTCACCTGGCCGGTGAGGGGACGCAGTGCCTTGAGGGCTTCCTCGATGTCGGCGTTGATGCGTTCGCCCGCCTCGGCGACGATCGTGCCGGCCGGGGTGAGAATCGCGCCGGACGTGGTGCGCTCGACGAGCTTGAGGCCGACTTCCTCCTCAAGTTTCTGGATCTGTTGGGACACTGCCGAGGGCGAGACCATGAGGATGTCGGCGGCGGCAACGATGCCGCCTTCACGCGCGACGGACAGAAGGAATGGCAGGCGGCGGGGGTCGATATCCACGCGAACTCCTTCGTTAAGTGAAACTGTAAGATAACTATAGAACCATTCAATTGTGCTTGACTAGCGGAAGGTGCATCATATGAGTCATGACGATCTCATCTCTTGCAATTCCGGTCCTCGGTTGGCTGGGCGCGGGCGCCTCTATCGCCGCCTACTACCTGGTCTCTTCCAAGCGCTTCGCTCCCGACTCTCTGCGCTACCACTCTCTCAATGTCTCCAGCTGTATTCTGCTGGCCCTTGCGTGTGCGTCCACCGGCGCGTGGCCGTCCTTCCTGACGAACGCCATTTTCATCGGTGTCGGCTGCACGATGATCTGGCGTGTGCGTGACCGCCTCGCGCGCCGCATCATGCAGGTCGTTCGCTTCTTCGACGTGCGCCGCTATCTGCCGCGTCGTGCGCGCCTGGCGCGAGCTCGCTGACTCTTCGCTGAATTGGGGAGGTGAGGGGGCAGGCCGTGGGCCTGCCCCCTCACCGTATCCACCGCCAGATTAATTAACGGAAGCAACCCTCTTTGGTCAAGAATTTTCCAAGCTGTGCCAAGGGAAAGTCCGTAAGATGCGCTTCATAGAAAAATAAGAAATTATCGATGGAAAAAACGGACAATGAGGCGCACTATGTCAGTACGACGCGGTGACAGATCCATCGCACGGTACTCAAAGAGGAGCACACAATGTCTCGTTTCGTCGCATCACTCCTTCATCGCCTCACCCATCACCGCAGGGTGCGCCAACAGCGCAACCCCCTGCAGTTCTCGATGGACCGCCCCATCTTCGGCAACCTCGTCGCCCGTTGATGGCGCGCCTGCGGGCGCAACACATAAGTGCCGGACACCCTCGGGTGCCCGGCACATTTGTGTCTGCGGTGCTTCTCAGCCGCGCAGGTACTCCACGATGTGGGGCATGAGGGCGCGGAAGGCGATGCCGCGGTGGCTGATCGCGTTCTTCTGCTCGGCACTCATCTGAGCGGTCGTGACCTCGAAGCCCTCGGGAACAAAGATCGGATCGTAGCCGAACCCGCCCTCGCCGCGCGGGGAACGCGTCAACGTGCCGCGCACCTCGCCGCGCTCGACGAACTCGCGACCGTCGGGGGTCACGAGAACGGCGGCCGACACGAAGGCGGCGCCACGGTGAGCGTCGGGAACGTCGGAGAGCTGATCGATGAGCAGGCGCAGATTCGCAGCGTCATCCCCGTGGGAGCCAGCCCAGCGTGCGGAGAAGATGCCGGGCGCTCCGCCCAGCACATCCACCGTGATGCCGGAGTCGTCAGCGATGGCAGCCAGGCCGGTTGCGCGAGACAGCGCACGGGCCTTGATGAGGGAGTTCTCCTCGAAGGTCACACCGTCCTCGACCGGGGAAGCCACGTCGAAATCGCTCATGCGCGCCACGCAGCCGGCCTCGAAATCCTCCCATGCGGGGGCCAGGATGGCCTCGAGCTCGCTGACCTTGTGCGCGTTGGAGGTCGCGAAGACCAGGCGCGCGCTCACGGGCGCACCTCGACGCGCTCCATGAGGGGAGCCTCGAGTGCCAGCTTCTGCGCCTCCGCGAGCCGGGCGTTACCCAGGGTTGCGAGGTCCAGCAGCTCGCCCAGTTCATCGCGGTTGAAGGGGGCGTGCTCGGCGGTGCCCTGCACCTCGATGAAGCGGCCATCGCCCGTCTGGACGACGTTCATATCGGTCTCGGCGCGCACGTCCTCAACGTAGGGCAGGTCCAGCATGGGGGTTCCGTCGATGACGCCCACGGAGATCGCGGAGATCGAGTCGGTGAGGACCTTGGCGGAGGGCTTGAGGATGCCCTGCTCCTTCGCCCAGGTCACCGCGTCTGCGAGGGCCACGTAGGCACCCGTGATCGCCGCGGTGCGGGTGCCGCCGTCGGCTCGCAGGACGTCGCAGTCCAGGACGATGGTGTTCTCGCCGAGCGCGGAGACGTCGACGATGCCGCGCAGGGAGCGGCCAATAAGGCGTGAGATCTCCTGAGTGCGGCCGCCCACCTTGCCCTTGACGGACTCTCGGGAGGAGCGCTGCTCGGTGGCGCGCGGGAGCATCGAGTACTCGCCGGTCACCCAGCCCTCGCCGGAGTCACGCTTCCAACGCGGCACGCCCTCAGTGAAAGAGGCGACACACAGGACGCGGGTGTTGCCGAATTCGATGAGGACGGAGCCCTCGCCGGTACCCGACCAACCGCGGGTAATGGAGACGGGACGGAGCTGAGACGGGGTGCGCCCATCGGCGCGCAGGGGAGTATTTGTCATAGTGACTAGGGTAGCCCACCGCGTTACCGTGGAGTTATGAGTCTTGATCTACCTCTCGTCCGCGGTCACGTCGACCCGGCCGTCGCGCTGCGTGAATCCGTGGCTCCGGCGGCTCTGGTGCGCGCCGGTGAGGCCGACGTCATTGTCGTCGACCCGTCCGGTTTCGTTCTTCTCGACGAGGCCGAGGCGTCGTCCTCGGATGCCCCGGTCCTGCGCCACCTGACCGGGAAAGAGGCCACGCGCGCGCTCGAGGTGGCCACGGCCTCGTTCATTGGGGTCGTGGGCGGCAGGTCCGTCGTCGCGATCGAGACGAGCCGGGACGAGGCGTGGGGCCGCTGGGAGCACCTGCGCACGGTCGGGTGGCAGCTCGACGGCGACGACGCTGCCCTTGCGCTGACTGCGCTCGCGCTCGCGGGCTGGCACGCGAACTACCGCTACTGCCCGCGCTGTGGGGCGCCCGTGCAGCTGGTGTCCGGTGGATGGGCCGCGCGATGCGAGACCTGTGATCGGCTCGAATACCCGCGCCAGGACCCGGCCATCATCGTCCTCGTCCAGGATCACGACGGGCGCGTCCTCCTGGCGCACAACGCGCTGTGGCGGCCCGGCTTCGTGTCGATCATCGCCGGCTACGTCGAGGCCGGGGAGTCCCCAGACGTGACGGTTGCCCGCGAGGTCGCCGAGGAGGTTGGCGTCGAGATTGAGGCGCCCACCTACGTCGCGACGCAGCCCTGGCCCTTCGGACGTTCGCAGATGATGGGGTACCGGGCTCGCACCGCCTCGCCGCGCCCGACCCCGCGGGCGGACGGCGTGGAGATCGAGTGGGCGCGCTTCTACAGCCGGGACGATCTGACGCGCGCGCTTGAAGCTGGGGAGATCAGCGCACCCGGTCGCGCCTCGATTGCCTACGCCCTGCTGCGGGAGTGGTATGGCGACGAGCTGCCGAGCGGCCCGGACGGCGCGGGACGCAACTGAGGGCGGGCGATGGAACAATGGGGACCATGAACCCCGAGGAACTGCTGGACGCCCTGGACCCCGATCAGCGCGCCGTCGCCACGCAGGTGGCTGGCCCGCTCGCCGTTCTGGCGGGCGCGGGCACCGGCAAGACCCGCGCGATCACGTACCGCATCGCGTACGGGGCGGCTGTCGGCGCCTTCGACCCATCCAACGTGCTCGCCGTGACCTTCACGCAGCGCGCGGCCTTCGAAATGCGCCACCGCCTGGCCCAGCTGGGGGTTCCGAAGGCTCAGGCGCGCACCTTCCACTCTGCGGCGCTGCGCCAGCTGCGCCATTTTTGGCCCACCGTCGTGGGCGGCCCGCTGCCCGACGTCATTCCGCACAAGGCCTCCCTCGTCGCGGCCTCCGCCGCGCGCCTCGGGATCACGATCGACCGCACGAACGTGCGCGACATCGCGGCCGAGGTCGAATGGGCGAAGGTGTCGATGATTGACGCCGCCCACTACGCCTCACGCGTGGCTCGCCTGCGCCGCGACGTGCCCGCTGGGTTGGATGCGGGCGACATGGCGCGCCTCCTCGACGTCTACGAGGACGCGAAGAACGAACGCGGTGTCATTGATTTCGAGGACATCCTCATTTATCTGTGCGGCATGCTGCAGGAACGCGCCGACGTCGCCTCCATCGTGCGTAAGCAGTACCGCTCCTTCGTGGTCGATGAGTTCCAGGATGTCAACCTCCTCCAGGCTCGTCTGCTCGACCTGTGGCTGGGTGGGCGCCACGACGTGTGCGTCGTCGGCGATGTTGCGCAGACCATTTACTCCTTCACGGGCGCGTCCCCGGATTACCTGACTGGTTTTGGGCGCAAGCATCCGGGCGCACGCATCGTTGAGCTGACCCGCGACTACCGGTCGACCCCGCAGATCGTGAGTGTGGCGAACGACGTCCTGGCGCGCTCGAGCCAGCGCGAGGGTACGGTGCGCCTGTCCAGCCAGCGCGACGGCGGCGCTCAGGTTACCTACCGCACCTACGACGACGATCGCGCCGAGGCCGAGGGCGTCGCAGCCTCGATCGCGGACCTTATCGCGGGTGGCATGGCACCCCATTCGATCGCTGTCCTCATGCGGACGAACGGACAGTCCCAGGCCTTCGAGGAGGCCCTGGGCGCGCGTGGTATTCCCGTCGCCGTTGCCGGGGGAAAGCCCTTCTTCGCTCGTGACGACGTGCGTACCGCCATCTCGCGCCTGCGGGCTGCGGCGGCGGCCGGCACCGATGACGGGAGCGTGGGCGAGATTGTGCGCGAGGTCCTCTCGGGCGTCGGTTGGGCGCCCGAGGCACCCTCCGGCCAGGCGGGATCCGAGCGCTGGTCGAACATGAACGCGATCGTCGGCTGGGCGGATGACAGCAAGGCGGAGACGCTCGCCGCGTTCGTTGCGGAGCTCGACGAACGAGTCGCCTATCAGGTCGAACCGGACAAGGCCGGCGTTGAGCTGGCCACCATTCACGCCGCCAAGGGCCTCGAATGGGACGCCGTCTTCCTCGTTGGCGTCGCCGAAGGACTCCTGCCGATCTCGTATGCAAAGACCGCGGCCGCGCGCGAGGAGGAGCGTCGCCTGCTGTACGTGGCCGTCACCCGTGCCCGCGACTTGCTGACCCTGTCGTGGGCGCGCTCGCGGGGCGCGGACGGGCGCGGTAAGCGCAAGCGCAGTCGCCTGCTCGACGGCATCTGGCCCGAGGAAGTGGGGGTGGGCGCGCCAAAGAAGAAGGCGCGTGCCTCCGCCCGCGCCCTCAACCAGGCCTTCGAGGAGGAGGCATCGCCCCAGGCGATCGAGCTCTTTGGGCGTCTCAAGGCGTGGCGCCTCGAGGTCTCGCGCCAGGCGGGCGTGCCGCCTTTCGCCGTGTTCACCGATCAGACCCTGCGCGACATCGCCCAGGCCATGCCAAAGAACACGACGCAGCTGCGTGTGATTCGCGGTATCGGCGACGTGAAGGTGCAGCGCTTTGCCGCCCCGGTGCTCGCGCTGGTGCGTGGCGAAGAGGTCATTGTCGACGAAGGGGCCTGAGCTAGCAGGCCACGCCGTCGATGCCGCAGACGCATTCGTGGGCGCCGATCGCGCGTTCGACGGTGATGGTTCCGTCCTCGTCGACAGTGGCGATTTCGGCGCATAGGTGCGGGGTGAGCGCCCCTGAGGCAAAG
This sequence comes from Actinomyces sp., assembly GCA_018375675.1. GTDB lineage: Bacteria > Actinomycetota > Actinomycetes > Actinomycetales > Actinomycetaceae > Pauljensenia. Next base: position 10,829 of record JAHACW010000014.1, read on the forward strand.
TCGCGCAGCAGGCGCGCGATCCGTAGGGCGGCCGCGAAGTGTGCCAGCTGAGGGAGTAGACCGAGTGGCCACTGGGCGAGTTCTCGCAGGTGGGTGAGGTGGTATGGGTCCTGCTCGGCGCGCGCGTGTTCGATGCAGTGGAAGCACGGCGTGGAGCCGGGAATGACGAATGGCCCAATCTCGTAGGAGTGTTCTCCTCGTGTGATGAGCAGGTGAGGTGTGTCTGTGGCCATCAGCTCGAAGGGGATGCCGGGATCCTGCGCCCGATCAGCCGATACGAGGGCGATGTCCGGCGCATCCTGAGCATGTAGGTCGGGTAGCGGGATCAGTGAGGCGAGTTCTCGGCGCACCGCACGCGAGCGAGGTGTGCCCGTGTAGACGCCGCCGAACACGTGATCCCAGTCGCCGTCAACCAGGCTGGGCGCGTCGATGCGGAGCCTCAGCGCGAGGGTGTCGACCAGCGAACGGAGGGCGAGGAGGGTGGCGGGTACCGCGCCGAGAACGCCCACGGAGAGGAGTGGGCGGCGGTCGGGATGATCCATGAGGTCCGCCTCGGCCAGCGCGGCGAGGAGGTCGGGGGAAGCCTCGGGAGCGTCGGAAGCGTGAGCGGGGCGGGCCTGGCTGGCGAGCCAGAGCTGGTCGCTGGCGTGCAGGTCGTCGAGGCGTACGTGTCGGGCGCGGTCGCCGCCAATTTGGACGCTGCCCGGACCGCGCCACAGGATCGCCGTGTGATGCATCAGGTTCATGATGGTCTCCTTCAGTTTGTGACTGTTGGAGACATCATGAACCTATAGGAGATGTCGGCGTGGCGTTTTGGAAAATCTGTGGATAACTTGTCAGATCATTCTGGTATATATCAGTCCGTCTCGCCCTTGGGGTTCGATGCTTCAGGATCCTCGGGTTCGTCGCCCGAGCCGGCCGAGGCCTCGTCCCCGGGCTCCAGTCCATCCGCCCAACCGAGCGTTCCATCCAGGAGCGAGTTCAGTGCGGCGTCGATATCCGCGTCCTCTTCGGCCGCAGCTTGGCGCAGCGTGAGGAAGGTGTCCGGCGTGGCCAGCTCCGTCTCGGAGGGAACCATGTCCGGGTGCGACCAGAGGGCCTCGCGTGCGTCGCGCCCGCCGTCGGCCTCCACAAGCGTAAAGATGGAGGCGGCGCCGCGCGCCTGACGCGGGCGCATCTTGAGGCCAATGAGGGTCCCGAGGATCTCCTCAGCGGGACCGCCCGACGCACGGCGGCGACGCATCATCTCGCGCAGCGCGTCCGCGTGGGGCAGGTAGGGCAGGGTAGCGCGGGCTGTCACGACCTCGACCCAGCCCTCGATGAGGGCCAACATCGTCTCCAGGCGCGTGAGTGCGCGGCGCTGGTCCGGCGTCGTCGACAGTGCGAACACACCGCCGCTGAGGGCCGACTCCACTGAGTGTGGATCCGAGGGATCCACCGAGCGCGCAGCCTCGGAAATGGCCTCCGTGTCGATCGCGATCTGGGACGCGTATCGCTCGACCGCGCGTACCAGGTCGCCTTCCAGCCACGGGACCGAGGCGAAGAGCCGGCGATGCGCCGCCTCGCGCACGGCGAGGAACTGACGGACCTCGTCGAAGGGAATGTCGAGTCCCTCGGAGAACTGCGCGACGTTGTGCGGTAGTAGGGCGGCGTGCGACGTGTCCGACAGGGGAATGCCCGTGTCGAAGGTGCCGAACGACTCACCGGCCAGGGCCGCCAGCGCGCGTGCGATTTGCGCGGAGAACATCATCGCCGACAGGCGCGGCATCATCTCCTGCGTCTTGCCGAGCATCGCAGCCATGCCGTCCGGCAACGAGGCCGCATCCCCCAGGCCCTCGGAACCAAACTGCTCCGAGAGCGCAGCGGACAGGGCGCGCGACACGTTGAGTGCCACGGGCTCGCAGATACGCTTCCACGTCGGAATAGTGTGCTCGACCCACGCGACCTTGCTCCACACGTCGCGGGTAACCGGGCCGGAAGCAAAATCGGTGACCGCATCGAGCCACAGGTCCGCAACCGTCATCGCCTGACGTGCGGCCTCGGCCTCCGTAGCCGTGGGGGAGGGGTCGCCGCTCGCGTACGCCGCCTGCTTCGCGCTGTCCTCCACCATGCGCCAATTAACGGGGCCTGCCGTCGTGTTCATGAGGAACTGGAACTGGCCCATCGCCGCGCGCATACGCGCGGGATCGGAAAACTCCGGGGGAAGATTCGCGGGATCGAAACCCTGCGCCTGCAGGGCGCGCGCGGCCTCAGCTGCCGCCTCCTCGCCCAGGATCGAGCGTAGGAAGTCCTCAAACGGGGTGCCGGAGTCAAACTCGTTCATGACCACAGACTAGCCGCCCCTTGTTCGCGGGGGCTGACAATCTTCTGCAAAAACGCTGAGAGCTGAAGTGGTGGTGCGCGGCGCGCGTGCGCAGTGGGAGCGGGTGGGACACAATGACACGGTGAACGATGCGCAGATGACCTCGGACAATATCGAGCTGGTGCCCCTGCAGGAGGATGACTCCACCCGGCGTATCCCTATCGTCAGCTGGCGGCTCATCACGGCGGTCCTCGCCGCGCTCGCCATGGTGGTGATTCTCTTCTGGATCCCCGTTCCCTTCGTGGTCAATAGCCCCGGTCCGACCTTCAATGTGCTGGGATCTGACAACGGCGTTCCCATGCTTCAGATCGAGGGAACCGACCCCGCAACGGGGGAACCGATCCAGCAGGACGAGCCTCAGTCCACCTCGTACAAGGCGCCCGCGAAACCGGGACAGGGGCAGCTGCGCATGGTGACGGTCTCCGAATCGGGAAACCCCAAGTCTCGCCTGAACTTCGCGCAGCTCATCGCCGCGTACTTTGACCCGCACAGCAAGATCGTGGACTACGAGTCGGTGTATCCCGAGGGAATGACCCGTGAGCAGGTGAGCGATGCTCAGGTGGCGATGATGCGCAACTCGCAGACGACCTCGCAGGTCGCCGCCCTCGAGTACCTCGGGTGGGAGGTTCCCGCGACGGTCACGATTGAGGGTGCGGTCGAGGGAACCAACGCGGAAGGGATCGTCCAACAGGGAGACATCCTCCGCGCGATCACGACCCCCGATGGCGTACGTCACGAGATCACCAGTGCCGCAACTCCTTTCGCACTCATGCGCTCGGTGCCGGCCGGTTCCACGATGACGCTGACGATCGAGCGAGAAGGTGCCACGCAGGACGTCTCCTTCGCATCCGTCGCAGCGTCCGCTACCGAGAGCGGCTCCAAGCTCGGCGTCTACCTCTCCGTCGACCCCGCCCTTCCCGTCGACATCACCGTCAACATCGACGGCGTGGGTGGCCCGAGCGCCGGCATGATGTTCTCGCTCAGCATCATCGATCGCCTGACCCCCGGCGATATGACGGGCGGCAACGTTATCGCGGGCACCGGAACCATGTCCTACGACGGGCACGTCGGAGGCATCGGTGGCATCCAGCAGAAGCTGTGGGGCGCGCACCGCGACGGCGCACAGTGGTTCCTCGCCCCTTCCGAGAACTGCAACGAGGTCGTCGGACACGTCCCCGACGGGCTGCGCGTCGTCTCGGTGTCCACCCTCGACGAGGCAGTGAACGCCGTGCGCTCCATCGCCGACGGCACCGGGGACGCCCTGCCGACCTGCCAGTAGCGCGGGGGCGCTCTCAAGCCCGCCCACCGCTTCACGTCAGGTGGGCGACAAAGGGCCCCGGCCTCGTCCATCTGGTCCGGACGAGGCCGGGGCCTCCTCTATGCTCTCAGGCTTCCTCGTCCGTCACCGGCTCGAGGGACGCGCGCAGGGCGTCCACCAGCGCCGGGACGAGCGTCGAGCCCTGCCCGACCTTGTCGTCAGAGTCGAAGGCGCGGGTGCGCAGCGCACACCATGACTCGCCCGTACGCATGACACCAACGGCCAGACGCACGTCCGTGCGCAGGGGGTGATTCGAGATGAAGGCCAGGGCCTCGTCGGGGTCCTCGGGGGCCTGGTCCTCGACCTCCGGCGGAACGACGATGCGCTCGACGGTGATCGCCGCGCCCGGCACCGTTTCCGGCCATGCCAAGTGCGCCAGAACCTGCTCGATGTCGTCGTCGGCCAGGTCCTCCTGGATGATGGCGCTCAGGTGGTCCTCGGTACCATCCCAGCCGGCGCGCAGCTGCTCGGCGATGTCCGCAGGCAGATTCGGGTCGGCCAGCAGCATCGCAGTGGGCACCAGCGCGTAGATGGACGGGGCGTGATCCCAGCCCACACGGGCCGCGCCCTTCTCGATATCAACAACCACGTTGGCCAGCGCGATCTCGCGCGCACTCGGCATCATCTCAACAGTCATAACCCCATAATCTCACGGAGAGCGAATAAGACAGAGACGAAGAAGTCCATGTGCGCGGCTACACTGGATCGGAGCTAATCGGTTTCACAGAGAGGACTGCCGTGAGCTTCAATTTTTCGCTGTTCCCCCCGGGGGGAGCGCGTGCGCCGCGAGATCCCGATAGCCCACACGTCGAGCTGAAGATGCACAAGCCCGGCCCCGGAGCTATCACTCTGGGCGTCCTGATCGCGATCGGCGCGATCATCTACGGTGCGTCGATCGTGTGGACCGAGATCCTGTGGTTCCGCCAGATGAGCGCCACCCGCGTCATCCTCACCCAGTGGGGAGCGCACATCGGCCTGTTCGTCGTTGGATTCGTCGTGGCCACGGCCCTCATTTTCTTCTCGATGTCCTACGCGTACCGGCATCGCGCCTCCTCGACGCGCGGGCAGGCGTCGGCCTCCCTGCGCGCCTACCAGAAGGCTCTCGATCCCGTGCGCCGATTCGCGTTCTGGGGCGTCGCTCTGTTCTTCGGTTTCACGAACGGCGCTCGCCTGGCCACCGAGTGGCAGACGCTGCTCCAGTTCCTCAACCGTTCCTCCTTCGATCAGGTTGATCCCCAGTTCGGTATGGACATCTCGTTCTTCGTGTTCGTCCTGCCCGCGCTGAAGGTCCTCGTGTCCTTCCTGCTGACCGTCACCGCCATCGCCCTCATCGCGGCCCTCATCGTGTCCTACCTGTATGGAACGATCCGCTTGGCACCGCGCCCCCACGCCTCGAAGCAGGCACGCCTGCAGTCCGGCTTGATGGCCGCCTGCCTGTCGCTCTTCATCGCCGTGAACTACTGGCTGGGCCGCTACGAGCTGCTCACCTCGGACTCCGGATCCATTCATGGCGCCATGTACTCCGACATCAACGCGACGCTGCCCGCGCACTCCATCCTGGCGGTCATCTCCGGACTCGTTGCTGTCCTCTTCGTCGTCGCGGCCTTCAAGGGCACGTGGCGCCTGCCGGTCACCGGCGTTGCGGTGACGGTGATCGCCGCCCTCGTCTTGGCCGGCGCCTACCCGGCCCTCGTCGAGCAGTTCCGCGTGCGCCCCAACCAGCGCAGCCTTGAATCTCCCTACATTCAGCGCAACATCGACGCCACGCTGGCCGCCTACGGCCTGCAGGACGTCGACTATCAGACGAACTACGACGCGGCCACCACGGCCTCGGCCGGTCAGTTCGACACCGAGTCCCTCACCTCCCAGGTGCGTCTGCTCGACCCGCAGGTCATCACGAAGACCGTCCAGCAGCTCCAGCAGTCTCGCCTGTACTACGGCTTCAACTCGGGCATGAAGGTCGACCGCTACAACGTGGGCGGGGAGCGTCGCGACACCGTGATCTCTGTGCGTGAGCTCAACCTCTCGGGCCTGTCCGCTGAACAGCAGACCTGGGTTAACCAGCACACTGTCTACACCCACGGCTACGGCGCGGTCGCCGCATATGGCAACCAGCTGACCAGCGACGGCCTGCCGTCCTACTGGGAGCAGTCCGTGCCTTCGGTCGGCGAGATGGGCGACTACGAGGAGCGCGTCTACTTCAGCCCCGGCTCGCCCGACTACTCGATCGTCGGCGCCCCCGAGGGCTCCGAGCCTCAGGAACTCGACTACCCGGACGATACCGCGGTCGGCGGCCAGGTCTCCACGACCTTCGTCGGCAACGGCGGCCCCTCCGTGGGCAACGTGTGGAACAAGCTCCTGTACGCGATCAAGTTCGGATCCACCGACCTGTTCTTCTCCTCGCAGACGAACGGGGCCTCGCAGATCCTCTACGACCGCGATCCCCTCCAGCGCGTCGCGAAGGTCGCGCCCTACCTCACGCTCGAACAGTCCGCCTACCCGGCGGTTGTTGACATGGATGGTGACGCCTCGACCCCCAAGCGCCTCGTGTGGGTCGTCGACGCGTACACGACCACGAACAACTACCCGTACGCGCAGCACGAGACCCTCTCGAATGCCACCGTGGACTCTCGATCCACCGAGGTCGGCCAGTACGTCCAGGCCAACAAGATCAACTACATGCGTAACTCCGTCAAGGCCATCGTCGACGCCTACGACGGCTCCGTGCGCCTGTTCCGCTGGGATGACCAGGATCCGATCCTGCGCACCTGGGAAAAGATCTACCCCGGCAGCGTCGAGCCCGTCTCGGCGATCTCGGGCGATCTCATGAGCCACCTGCGCTACCCGGAGGACATGTTCAAGGTCCAGCGCAACCTGCTCGCCACGTACCACGTGACCGACGCCGCCGGCTTCTACTCCGGCGGTGACCGTTGGCGCCTGGCCGAGGAGACCTCCACCCACGGCGCCGCCTCCAGCTCCGACTCTTCCACGCGCGTGGACGCTGCGGGCAACCCCGTTCCCGCTCCGACCGCACTGCAGCCGCCGTACTACCTGACCATGCAGATGCCCGGCCAGGACAGTGCTGAGTTCTCCCTGACCTCGGTCTTCGTGCCCGGTGGTGGCGGTGAGGGTCGACGCGAGGCCATGGCGGGCTTCCTCGCCGTCGACTCCGAGACCGGTAACACCCCCGGCCAGGTGCGCGAGGGGTACGGGAAGCTGCGCCTGCTCGCTCTGCCGTCCTCGACGACGGTTCCCGGCCCTGGCCAGGTGCAGAACAAGTACGACTCGGACGAGAAGATCGCGACCCAGCTCAACCTGCTCAACCAGGCTGACTCCACGGTCATCCGCGGTAATCTCCTGACCCTGCCGGTTGGCGGCGGTCTGCTCTACGTGCAGCCCGTCTACGTGCAGGGCACGGGCTCGGCGTCTTACCCGGTGCTGCGTTCGGTCCTGACGGCCTTCGGTGACAAGGTCGGCTTCGCACCGACCCTGGAAGAGTCGCTGCGCCAGCTGGTCGCCGACGACGGTAGTGCGACGACGCCGCAGCCCCCGCCGGCAAGCGATGATGGCAGCCAGTCGGGTGCGACCCCGCCGGCCGCCTCGGGCGACGCGAATACTCGCCTGACGCAGGCCATCAATGATGCCGCTCAGGCCATGCGTGACGCCGATTCCGCGATGAGCAAGTCCGATTGGACCGCCTACGGTCAGGCACAGAAGCGTCTGCGCGACGCCCTGGCCCGTGCCGAGGCCGCCCAGCAGGAGCTCGGCGCGGCGACGCCCACGCCGACACCCAGCCCGAGCCCATCTGCCACGAGCGGCGCACAAAGCGGCTCATAACCGCTGATGGAAGCCGTCGCGCGCCCGGTCCTGTTACTCACACGTCGTGAGAGGGCCGGGCGCGCGGCCGTCTGTGGTTTGCGGAAACAACTGGATGGGGAGTGTTTCCATCATGAGTTGTCGTCCGGCTTGCCCCGGTGCGTCGTTGCTATGGTGAGGGCATCTGTCCCTGGGACCCATCGACATCGTGGAAGGAAGACGATGACTCTCCCCAATAATCCCTTCTCTGCACCTTCGGGCGTGCCTCAGCCGAGCCAGGAGCCCGCGGAAGCTTCGTCGCTGCCTGCACCGATGAGTGCTCCCGTGATGGTGGCGCCGGCCGCCGATCGCTATGGCGCGGCGCCCCTGCACACCGGCGTAGTGAGTTCGGCGAGGCCGTCGCGATCCACGCGTGGACGCATTGGCGCGTGGACGGTCATTGTCCTCCAGGCGATCTCTCTGGTGCACGGATTCATTCCCTATGACTTCGAAGATCTCGACGCTTATAGCCGAACGCTTTCGAACCCGATGTTCTGGTTCTGGCGTCTGATGTTCATCATCGTCATCGCGCTTGCGGTGCTCTATCTGCGCAAGGGCGCTGTCATTGCGCGCTATGTCGCCGCGTGCATCATTTTGGTGCTGTTCTTCATCGTCACTCCGGTCATGCGCATTGTTCACGATGTTGTGTGGTACTACGCGTTCGTGCCTGATCCCAGAATTTATGAGCTGGGCGTTGTGGGTGCGCGCGTAATCCTGATGCAGGTGCTCGATTGGTTCTGTGTCATCGCCGCGATCCTGCTCGCGATCCCGGACTTCAAGTCGGCGCCCTCGCCCTACGCGATGAGCCCTGCCGTCCCTGCCGCAGGAGCAGCTCCGGTCGGCCACGTCGCGTCGCCGTTGGTGACGCCCGAGGGTACTTCGTCCGAGGCCGCGCCCGAGGCCTCGTCCGCTCAGGCAGCGACCGCGTCAGGGTTTGCGCCGCCTCAGTGAGTGCGGGGGAGGCGTGAAAAAGAGGGTTGCGTGAGCGGCTAGGATCGGACGAACACTCCGCTTCTTGACGATGAAAGGACACTGATGGCGGACCCCCGATACCCATACTCCGGTCGCGTGAGCAGCGAGGAGCAACGGGCCGAGCCGATGTCGACTGGCTCCATGGCAGCCCCGTCCAGCGTGCCCGTGGTGACGGAGGGCAAGACCTCGGCTTCTCGGCGTGGGGTGGATGCCGCGTGCGTCCTCCTGTTCGCGAAGCTGATCCTCCTCGTCGATAAGTTCATTCCCTGGAGCTATGAGTTCTCAGCGATGTATGCGTCGCGCACACAAGGGACGTCATTCTGGTTGTGGCTGGTGGTCAATGGCGTTCTCATTGCCCTCCTCATCATCTACCTGGCCAGGCGCGTTAACCTTCTTCGTTACATCGCTGCGGGTATCGCTCTGGTGACACACCTGATTATGCAGCCGTGGACGGCGGTGGCCCTCGGGCTGCCGTGGTACACCCTGTATCTGCCGACGGATCTGCTGTTTTACAGCGGGGTGGACGTCCTGCGGTTGGTGGCAATGTGGGTGCTGTCGCTGACGTGTATCGTGACCGCGATCCGTCTGGCCATCCCGGACCGGAAGCGAGTTGTTCCCGCTGATAGATACTGACCGCTGGGACGTAAATCACCGCGCACGGTTTGTATGCTCCCGGTCGATGCGCTAGAGTATCTAGAGCCGACGCGGGGTGGAGCAGTTCGGTAGCTCGCCGGGCTCATAACCCGGAGGTCGCAGGTTCAAATCCTGTCCCCGCTACCACCACAGACCCGGTCCCGTGAGGGGCCGGGTCTTTTGTTTCATGCCCATGTTTCATGGTGTGAACGTCTTGACGTATACAACCCTCGGCGCGATAGTATTGGCTGTTCGCCATCAGGAACTGCACCTACGGGTGCGAGAGGAATACAGATGAGCACTATCGATCCGTCGCAGCTCACCGCTGCCGACTTGAGCAATCCGGCGCTTTCGGCCCAGGATCTCGCGGATATCACTGCCGCTCGCCCGGACCTGCGTCCCTACGTCGCAACGCACCCGTCGCTGTACCCTGCCCTCGGGCAGTGGCTGGCGGACCAGGGCGTCGTTCCCGCGCAGCCCCCGGCTGCCGAGGAACCGGCGATCTCTGAGCCAGAGGCTCCCGCGGAGGACGCCGGCGAGCAGGCCGAGCCTTTCGCCGGTGTTCACGAAGAAGCGCAGCCCGAGGCTGACGCCGCCCCGGCCGAGGCCCCCGTCGAGCAGCCCGTGGTCGAAGAGGCGCACGTTGAGGCTCCTGCAGAACCCGAGGTTGCCCATGTTGAGCCCGAGGCTCCCGTGGCCGAGGCCTCTGACGACAACCTTGAGCAGGCGATCCTAGAGGGTGCGGCGCAGTCCGATGCCTCCGCCGGTGACGAGGCCACGCCGGCCCCGTCGACCGAGGAACAGGTCGCACAGTCTCCCTTCAGCAACCCGCCGCAGGCAGATGCTCAGCCGCAGGGTCAGCCCCAGGTGGGCGCGCAGCCGCAGCAGGGCCAGCAGGCCCCCTTCGGCCAGCCCGGCCAGCCCCAGTACGGTACTGCTCCCCAGCAGGGGCAGCAGGGTCAGCCTCAGTTCGGTGCGCAGCCGCAGCAGGGCCAGCAGCCCCAGCAGGCTCCCTTCGGTCAGCCCGGCCAGCCGCAGTTTGGTGCGCAGCCGCAGCAGGGCCAGCAGCCCCAGCAGGCTCCCTTCGGTCAGCCCGGCCAGCAGGGACAGCAGCAGTTTGGTGGCCAGCCGCAGCAGGGTCAGCGGCCCCAGCAGGCTCCCTTCGGTCAGCCCGGCCAGCAGGGACAGCAGCAGTTTGGTGGCCAGCCGCAGCAGGGCCAGCAGCCCCAGCAGGCTCCCTTCGGCCAGCCCGGCCAGCAGCAGTACGGTCAGCCGGGTTACGCTCCGGCGGGACAGTCGACGGGCCAGCAGTTCGGTGCTGCCGCCCAGCAGTTCGGTGCTGCCGCGAACTCGGCGTTCAACCAGTTCCAGACGGCCGTTGTGGCCGAAACGGGTAAGGTGAGCGGCCGTTCCGTTCGCGCGACCTACTCGCTCATCGGTATTGCCGCATCGGCGGTTCTGATCTTTATCTCGATGTTGCTGCCTTTCGTTTCTGCCTACGGCTACAGCGTGTCGTTGTTTGGTGCGGGTGGTCTCTACGCTTCATTCCATCTCATCTTGCTGCTCGCTGTCGTCGGCCTGGGGGCCGCCTACTGGTTCACGAACCAGAAGTGGGCATACCTCTCGGCGGGCATCGGCGCGCTCGTGGTCGCGTTGCTTGGCATTATCAAGTTCTTCAATGTGGCATTCAACGACTTCGTGTCCCCCTCAATCGGCGCATTTATGCTGGGGCTAGTCTCCATCGGGCTCGGCGCTGCGGGCGGCCTCCTGCTCATGGAACTGAAAGCCGGTGCGGTTGCTCCGATCAACAACCCGAATGCCTTCGGTGGCGCGTTCGCCGGTGTGCAGATGGGCCAGCAGCAGGGTCAGTTTGGCCAGCAGCAGGGTGGCTTCCAGGCTCCCCAGGCTGGTCAGCCTCAGTTTGGCCAGCAGCAGGGTGGCTTCCAGGCCCCCCAGGCCGGCCAGCAGCAGTTCGGTCAGCAGCAGGGCGGTTTCCAGGCCCCCCAGGCCGGCCAGCAGCAGTTCGGTCAGCAGGCTCAGTTTGGCCAGCAGCAGGGCCAGCAGCAGCCCCAGCAGCCCCAGCTGGGCGACAAGCCCTACAATCCTTTCGGCCCTCAGGCGTGATGCGCTGAGAGCCTGATGGCACGAACGAGGGGCCCGCGGTGATCCGCGGGCCCCTCGTCTACGCTGTGAACTTTATTCGTCGTCGTCTTCGCTGATATCGACGCCCGCGACACCATCAAGGTCGGCCAGGGTGGTCACCAGTAGCGAGCGTGAGAGGTCCTGGCGCGTCGCCGCAGTGAATCGCGCGGTGGTCGCGCGGTCACTTGAATCCGTGTGGGTCGACACTGTGGAGACGGTCCAGCCGAGAGCTGAAACCTGGCTGAGGAGCGTGGAGAGGACACCGTGCCCCGGCGTGTAATGGATGGTGAGCGTCACCTTGTGGCCATGGGTGCGCATGAGGATGAACTGAACGAGGGGCGTCAGGAGGGCGATGACGATGAAATGCAAAACCGTGCCGGCCACGGCGAGCCACCACAGGCCTGCGCCGCACGCCATGCCGATCGCCGCGGTCTCCCAGATGGTGGCCGCAGTCGTGAGGCCACGAATCGCGCCGTGACGGGTCAGGATGATGCCTGCGCCCAAGAAACCGATGCCGGAGACGATCTGTGAGGCGACGCGCGATGGGTCGTATCGGGTGATGCCGTCGACGAGGATGTCGGAGAATCCGTACTTGGAGATGAGCATCATGAGGCAGGCGGTCAGGCCGACGATGGCCTGCGTTCGAATGCCCGCGCTCTTGCCTCGGATTTGTCGCTCGAGGCCGATGGATGCAGAGAGGACGAGGGCGAGGAGCATCCAACCGATGCTCATAAGGGATTGCGTCATAGGAACCTCCTGCGGTGGCGTGGGTGGGTTTAGTGTAACTGCCCAGCGTGTGTGTGGCTTGTTTGGTGCGGCCGAGACTATGGCGGGCAATGGGGTGACAAAAGTGGAAGGAGAACCCCGACCTCGTTAAAGAATGAGAAAAGAATCTGTAAACGTCGACACAAGCGGTTGTGGGACTAAGATGGGACTCGACGATCAACAGATGAGGAACCGACTCATGGCTACCCCCACTCCCGACGACATCGCCAGTGATGTGCGCGAGCGCTCCAACACGGCGCTCAAGCGCGGCCTGGCGTCGCGTCATATGCAGATGATCGCCATCGGCGGAGCGATCGGCACGGGCCTGTTCCTGGCCTCCGGTGCGACGGTCGCGAACGCCGGTCCGGGCGGTGCCCTTCTCGCTTACGCGGCGATTGGCCTGATGGTGCTGCTCCTCATGCAGTCCCTGGGCGAGATGAGCGCACACCAGCCGGTCGCAGGCTCCTTCCAGACCTTCGCCACGAAGTTCATCTCCCCGTCCTTCGGTTTTGCGATGGGGTGGAACTACTGGTTCAACTGGGCGGTGACGGTGGCCGCGGACCTTGTGGCATCGGGCTTGGTCATGGCCTATTGGTTCCCGTCCGTTCCTTCGTGGATATGGGCGGTGGGTTTCCTCGTGATCGTCGTTGGGCTTAATGCGCTCTCGGCGAGAGTCTACGGTGAGGCCGAATTCTGGTTGGCGGCCATCAAGGTCGTCATTGTCATCGTCTTCGTCCTGTCGGGCGTCTTCATGATCGCCGGCGTGATGGGCGAAAACTCTCCGGGATTGTCGAATTGGACGATCGGGGACGCGCCCTTCCATAACGGCTTCGTGGGCGTTATCGCGGTCTTCATGATCGCGGGCTTTTCCTTCCAGGGCACGGAGCTGGTGGGCGTGGCAGCGGGCGAATCCGAGAATCCGCGCAGGGACGTGCCGCGCTCGATCCGCACGGTGTTCTGGCGCATCATGTTCTTCTACATCGGCGCGATCGCCGTGATCGGCACGCTGCTGCCGTACACGGACCCGAGCCTGCTGAGCGCGGCCGATGACTCGGCGAACAACATCGCACAGTCGCCCTTCACGCTCGTGTTCGCGCGCATGGGTATCGGCGCGGCGGCCGCTGTCATGAATGCCGTCATCCTGACCTCGATCCTGTCTGCGGGTAACTCGGGCCTCTACGCCGCCTCGCGCATGCTGCACTCGATGGCCCTCAAGCGCCAGGCGCCCGCGATCTTCGCGCGAGTCACCAAGGGCGGCGTTCCCGCCTACGCGATGGCGGTGACGACGGTGACTGCGGCGCTTGGCTTCCTCACGCAGCTGGTCTTCAACGACGCGTACATCTGGCTGGTGAATATCGTCGGTATTTCCGGCATCATCATGTGGCTGGGTATCGCGGTCAGTCATATTCGTTTCCGCCGTGCGTACCTGCTGCAGGGGTATCGCCTCGAGGATCTGCCGTATCGATCGCCGTTCTTCCCGGCCGGCCCGATCATCGCTTTCGTCATGTGCCTGGTGGTCATGGCGGGACAGAACTATGAAGCGGTGCTTCATGGTCAGGTCTGGGAGGTCGCGTCCTCCTACATCGGCCTGCCGCTGTTCGGCGTTGTCTGGTGGGGCTACCACGTCGCGCGCAAGGATCGGGTGGTGCCGCTGGCCGAGATGGACGTGGCTCCCGTGGAGATCGAGCCGGTCACCCGATAACGGGGACGAGGCCGGGGCCGGGTGCGCTGGGCGGGCCCGGTGCGCCCCTTGTCACCCCTGGGCTCTGCCCGGCGTGGCGGTGCGTGAGCGGCGTGGCACTTCATAGGATGGGGCCATGATCAACACGCGACGCATTCTTGCCGTGACCTCCCTGTCGGCCCTCGTCCTGGGCATCGCTGCCTGCTCCCCGCAGGGCACGCAGTCCCAGTCGGGATCGACGGCCTCGTCCGCTTCCCCCAGCGCTTCCGCCTCGCAGAGCGGCATGCCCGCCCAGAGCGGCGCCGGCCCCCAGAGCGGCGTGCCCGACGAGGGCAACCAGGCGCCCGAGGTGAACGTCTCCGACAACGACCAGCGTTGCGACCTGACGAACCTGCAGCCCGCCATCGACTCCCAGCAGGAGGCGGGCGGCACCACCTACGTGGAAATCGGCTTCACGAACGAGGGGCCCTCGTGCTGGATTGACGGATTCCCGCAGATCATCTTCTCCGGCGGCGGCTCCGTCATTTCCACCGCCGTGCGCGACGGTGAGGACCCCGGCAACGTCTACACGATCGCTCAGGGAGGCCGCGTGGGCGTGACCCTGACGGCCGAGTCAACGGACGGCGTCGACGGCTGCAACCCCGCCGATTCGGAGTTGGTCGACATCATGCCCGAGGCGGGCACCGGAGCAACGAGCCTGCAGCTGACCCTGCGCGTGTGCCAGGAGATGCCCTCGGTGTCGGTGAGCCCCTTCGAGCCGCGTTCCTGAGGAAGGTGCTGTCACTTCTTTGAACTACTGGGCGGGCTTCGAGACGGATGACGTCTCGAAGCCCGCCTGCGTCTATGGGCCTGGCTGTTGCTTTCTCAACGAAGGTCATGGTCATTTCTGGTGACGGAATATGAGATTTGGGCGCGTGCTGATACGCTGAACCAGCTGGAAGAAGTCGCGCACCCGCAGCGTCACACCGAGGCGACCGCGTCGGTGCGAGTGGCCCCTTCTTCGCCGGTGCGCGCGCGAGCCGATCGCGCGCATCCGAGATAACTGAGATCTTTAAGGAGACACTCCCATGGGTATGCGTTCCACGACGCAGGCATTCCAGTTCGACGTGCCGTTCGAGCAGCTGTTCCAGCTCGCCACCCCGGCCGCGCAGTCCGTTCCCAAGGCGACCGTGACCCTCGCCGACCCCAACCGTCAGGTTGTCACCTTCGACACCCCGATGGGCATGATGTCCTGGGGCGAGAACATCGTCGTGGGCTTCATCCCCTCCGCGGGCAGCACCGTTGTCGAGGTCACCTGCACGACCAAGGGCCTGCCCAACCTCATGCAGGACAGCCGCAACCGCAAGATGATTGCGCAGTTCGTGACCGCTCTGTCCAACCTCGCGCAGACCACCGCTGTGGAGGTCGCTCGCTCCTGACGGGACGTGAGTCAGGCTCGGCCCCGGCCTCGTTGATTCATGAACGAGGCCGGGGCCGAACCGTGCGCCCAGGACCGGCCGATTGCGGTGGGGGAGCGCGCACGCGATAGGCTGGATGCATGAGTGCCTTCGGGGTACTACGCGAGGAGGAACGGAGACGTATGAACAAGTTTGCGCCGCCCACAGGCGACGAGAATGTCGCTCCCGGGACTCTGCCCGCCGAGCAGACTGGTGCTGCCCAGCCGGTACCCGGGCCGAATGCCGCATGGAGCCAGGGGAGTGGTGTACCTAGGAGCCAGCCTTGGGGGCCCGCACCGGCTCCTGTGGCGCAACCCGGCCCCCAGATGGTGAGGCCGAGCTACGGCACCTTCAACGTGGTCACAGACAAGGACCGAGGAACGCTGCGGTGCTGGCTTATCTGGGGTATTGGGCTGGCATGCGCCGCCCTCTTTATGTGGCTGGGCATCGAGGGCAAGAGCTGGCTCTACACGGCGGCAGCGATCATCGGCGCCGTCGTCTGCTTGCTGCTGGGAGTGACGGAGGCGCGCTGGGAGCGCTGGTTTGTGCATGTCATGTCCGGGCCCGACGGAACGATTCTCGTGCGTCCCGGTGCCACCGTGACGTATCTTCGCATCCTCACAGCGCTACTTGCCAGTGCCGCGGGAGTGTGTTTCTTCTACGTGTCCCTCTTCAGCGTAAACACTGATCTCAGGAACATCGCTAGTGGTAACGAGCTGTTAGCCGCAGCGGTCGCGCTCTACCTGGTTGCCAAGATTATCGGATCTCAGAGCCGTGAATGCATCATCGTGAGCCAGCAGCGTGTGGACATTTGGGGCAAGGGCGGCATCCACTATTCGATCCCTTGGAGCGACCAGCCCAGGGTGATTGGGCAGCGCAACAACGGTAAGAGCCTGCTGATCGGTGCCGGACAGAATATCGAATGTCCCGTCGTATTCACGACTCTGCGCATCCGTCCGTCGCGAGTGAGAAGCCTGCTCGCCTACTACCAGACAACGCCGGGTGCGCTTGACCGCCTCTCCGCCCCCGAGGCGCGCGATGAGGCGGCGAAGGCTCTGAGCTGAACGCCACGCGTTGAATCCGCAGTGGTGAGCTGACCTCGTGACTCGGCCCCGGCCTCGTTCATAGTGACGAGGCCGGGGCCGAGTCTTGTGTGCAGCGCGCGGGCACTGCGTCCCTCCCGGGCTGTGCCCGTGCCGGGGAGGGGGGACGTTACTGTCCGGAGGTGTCTGTGAGCGTCCAGCGCTGCGACTTGGAGGTGTCGGAGCACTGCGAGATGACCGCCTGCGTGGCGTCGCGCGTCGTGTCGTCCGGGATCGTCAGACACAGGCCGGACGCACGGTTTTCGAGCTGGCCATTCTCGTTGAGATCCCACATCTGGGATTCCAGAGCCGGGTAGCAGGTCCACATGTGCGCGACCGTGCCCTCCTTGGTGTATCCGCCCAGGACGTCGACGCAGCGATCGCCGATGCGGATGTGCCCGTCACCCTCGTAGATGACAGTCTGCGCAGCGCTGCTCCCGGAGCAGTTGCTGTTCCACACGGGGGTGCCGTTGGATCCCTTCGGATCCTGGGAGGTCAGGCACTGGCCGAGGCCGTTGCGCAGCTGGCCGACGATCGTCGCGGGCACGAGGCCCGAGTCGTCCGCGTCGGTTGTGGAGGCATTGTCGGACGTGTCCACAGCGGCGGGTGCGAGGGCCGCGCGATCCGCAACCTTAGTGGGGGAGAAGACCACCATGTCCCACGAGGCCAGGCGGCCCACGTTGAAGGTGATCGTCGTGCGGCCCTGCTCATCCGTGCCCGTCGTGAAGTCGAGGGTCGTCGGGCGGCCACCGTCGTCGTCAGGGCTGACGGCGAAGATCGAACCGGGGACCTGCTCGCCGTCCTCCAGGTGGTAGGTGACGGACGTGTTGTCGAAGGGCAGGATCGGCTTGGCGGCATTGCGCCAGTACTCGTCGTTGCCTTCGTTGTCGTTGGTGCGCAGGTTGATCAGGTGCAGGGCCGTGCCCGCGTTGGACGTCATGGTGTTCGCCCAGATCGTGTTCGCAGCGCCGTCCGTCGAGGTCGGTAGGCCCACACCGTTCGTCGAGACCTCGACCTGGTGTTCCTTGCGTGTCAGGTTGTCGCCGAAGAGGAGGTTCTCGTAGGCGGTGGAGATGTTGTAGTAGTTCTTCATCCACGCCTGGAGGTCTGGGGGTAGTCCTCGGCCGGATTCGGCGAAGAACTGATCGTCCAGCATGCGCCCGTAGTCGCCGAGCTCCAGGTGGTGCGCGCCGTTCGCAGCGAATGCCGCGTCCGCGAGCTTGACGGAATCCGCGTTGAACTCGCGGAACGTAATGCAGTCGATGTTGACGGGCGCGTACTTCTCGTACTTGTCGATCGGGAAGGAAATCGTGTGGGTGCCCGGCGTGAGCTCCACGTTGATGGAGATATCTTCGCGCCAGTCGGAGGCACTCTCCGTCTTGTTGAAGGTGACGTACTTCAGGAGCTTCTGCTGACCCTTCTTGCCCATGTCGATCATCACCTGGTGGTTGGCGCCATCTGCCTGTGGGCTCGAGTAACGCGGCGAGAAGGTGAAGGTGCCTCCCTGGCCTGCGTCAACGGTGAAGGTGACGGCGTCGCCGTCCTTGGAAATGCCCGAGGCGTAGGAGCCGCCCGATGCGGTGGGATCACCAGAGGTGATGGTGACGTCGCCGCTCACGCGCGCCTGGTCGGACTCGGCCTCGATGCGCACGCCGTTGTCGGCAGTGATTTCGGGGTGCCTGTACTCCTTGGCCGCTGCGTCCCAGTAGCGGGTTGTTGGATCGTAGTCGTTCGCGTAGGCGGTGACCACCATCGGCTTCTTCGTGCCCGTGGCGCGCACGCCCTGCAGGTAGCTGGCGATCTGCGCGTTCGTCTCGTTGTTGTCCCACAGCTCCGTGTACAGGTATGTGGATGAGCCGGGAATGACCTTGTCGTTTCCGGCGCCGTCGGGCAGGTTGATGCCCACCGCACCCTTTGTCTGTTCGGCAGTCTCGTTGACGAGCGCCGACAGACCCTCGGTCAGGTTGAGCTTGTTGCCGGAAGCATCTTTCTTGACGGTCTGGCCGAGCGTGTCGATGTGCGTGCCGGTGAACTTGAATTCATCCTTCTGGTTCACGTATTGGCCGGTGATGTAGTCGCGCCAGCCCTTGTTGTTGACGTTCATCATCGTCATGTGGTTCTGGGGCTCGGGCGTGTTGGGGGGCAACTGGACCCACCACTGGCTGCCGAAGTCGCGTTGCCAGTATGAGCCGTTGTCCTCGCGCAGGATCCAGTCTTCTTTGATGGCGCTTGTGTCGTAGCCGTCGTTGACCGCGTATGCCATGGAGTAGGCCAGCGAGGCGGCGCCAACTGCGTCTGCCTTGGTTACGTAGGTGTTGATGGTCGCAGCGGAGGCGTAGGTGTCTCGGTACCACAGCGGCCACTTGTTCTTGAGGTCGCCTTTGGCGACGGGCTGCTCGTGGCGGTACTGCCAGTCATAGAACTGGAAGGCGTTGAGGTGATAGTCCTGGCTGAGCTTCGTCACGTAGTCGGATGGGGCGTGGAACAGGTAGGGCTCGTAGGTGGCGTTGTCGGCCAAGCCGTCGGGGGCAGTGGGCTTGAAGTGGGAGAGGTAGCCCATGCGCGGGAAGCGCGTCCAGCTGGTGGAGGCGTCGATGGCGGTTTCCGCGTGCGTGCCGTCCCCACCGGTCGCGGTGACGAGGTACCCTTGGCCGTCTTCGCTCGGCGTTGTGTAGGTCCAGGTGGCCTTGCCGTTCGTCACGGTGGCGTCGCCCGAGTCGATTTCGACGCCGAGGTGGCTGACGGAGAAGTGGACGGTTCCCTCGGTCGAGGCCTCGGCCGTGATCGTTGCCTGCTTACCCGGTTCGTGCGTGGACTTGTCCGTGTAGGCGCGGGTGACGTGCGCCGTGCCCGTGGCGGTGGCCGGTGTGCTGCTCGGCAGAGGCAGAGCGGTGGCGACGACCGCGGTGCCCAGCACGATGGCCGCGGGGATGGTCAGGGGATGTCGTGTCTCCATGACGTGTGTGTCCTCGAAATCGTTGACGGGACTGCCCGGTGGGGGAGTCATGCGCGTGAAAATGCGCCCATTCAACGGTAAAGCGATTTTTCAGTAAATTAACCGACAATATGGTGATGCTGAGCGAAAATGTCCCGCAGTACGGACAAGTAAAATCGTGGGTCTGTTGAATTTATGAGTATTTGCCAGGTGTTGTGCACCCGTGAGCTGCTGTAATGGCTGTTATGTGGAGATGGGGCGAGCTGCTGTTTTCTGAAAGTGTCTAACGGTGGTGCGGTGGGGGAGTATCCTGAAAAGTTGGGTTTTGCGAGTCCGTTTCCCTCGCTTGACGGTTATCGATGAGGTCCGGGCTGGGTTGTGCGTTCTGTCTGGTTGCAGGGGAGCGGTAGAAGCTGCTCCCGAGACAACGGACTACTGCTTGTCGGTGTCGGTAACCCCGGTGGTCGCTGTTGGGGCGTCTGCAACGTTGGAATCGCCAGGTTTCTCGGTTTCAGCCGGATCGGTGGGAGTGCCAGAGGCGCTGGGCGTGGCAGTTTGCTGAGGGTCCGGCGAGTGGAAGATCTCGCGGAGTCCCCACGCGAAGAAGGCAGCGAAGAAGTGGAAGGGCATCCATGAAGTCACGAGCCACCAGTCGGACCCGCCGCCGGCAATGCCCGCCCCCAGTCGTCCGAACCACCACAGGATGGGTACGTCGATGAGAACAGTAACCGCGATCACGATTGCCTTCCACAACCCGGCGCGGTCGAGAAAATCCCGCGAGATAGATGCCAACACCTGGAAGAAGGTGAAGAAGCCCATGAGACCGAAAAAAGTCAACAGAACGAGGCTGGATGACAAAGAGAGTACGAGTAAGACCAGGAGGCCCACTTGGAGCATCAGATACCGGACGATGAACGTAATAATCCCTCGAGGGTCCCGCATATCAATCATGCCCCCATCCTAACGGGCTTAGTCACGGGCCAAGCCCCCCTCACGACTCCCTGCGTCGTAGCGCCACCAACCCCGATCTGCTTGCTGTCCCGGCCTCGTGAATGGACGAGTACAGGGTCAGTTTTCGTCTTTTGTCTAGCGGCAGGGGAGCGATCGAAGCTGTTGTCGAGAAAAAGGTTATCGATCGTCCGCGGTGTCGGCTTTCGTGCTCGTGGGGGTGTCCGTCAAGGCGTCTGTGTCTTTGGAAGCGGAATCAGCCGGTTCGGCGGCAGCATCCAGGGTACTTGGGGCCGCAGTTTTTCGTGATGCCAACGCATGGATGATCTCGCGCAGACCCCACGCGCACAGGGCGGCGACGGCGTGCGAGGGGAGCCACTCAGTTACGGCGAACCAGGGAGACCCGCCGTCAAATACAACAACCAGTGACAGTCCGAATAGCCATAGGACAGCCCCATCGAAGGCGATGGCACCCGTGATCACTGCGGCCTTCCATACAACGGGCTGATCGAGGAACTTACGCGATATGGATGCCATCACCTGGGCGAAACTGAAGAAGCCCATGAGGCCATAAGAAAACAAATTGGTGAGGCCCGGCAGTACCGGCAGTAATGGAAAAGAAAACAACAACAGGACGACCGCGTAGAACAGCATGAAACGGACGATGAACGTAATAATCCCTCGCGGGTCACGCGTATCTGTCATGCCACCATCCTAACGGAGCACTCAGATGTGAAGTTCGGTCCCTCACGCTCCCTGCGTCTCGGCGACACCAGCCTCACCTGCTCCCGGCCCCGGCCTCGTTGATCAATGAACGAACGCGGTCACCGGGCCGCTCACAGGCTCCTATACTGTTCTCGTCCGCCACAAAAGAGAAAGGCCGCTGAATGCAGCGCAGGATCAGGCGAGCGTGGCATTGAGTGGGAAAGCGAGGACAAAAGATGTCGTCCACCGACCAATATCTGGAGTTCGTGCTCGACCTGTTGGGCGAGCTGGACGATGTGGCGCACCGCAAGATGATGGGCGAATATGTTCTCTACTACCGGAGCAAGGTCGTGGGTGGCATCTACGATGACCGCTTCCTGCTCAAGGTCACGCCCGCCTCCGAACGCCTCCTGCCCGAGGCCCCACGCGCCATCCCCTACGAGGGAGCGAAGGAGATGCTCCTCGTTGAGATAGAGGACCGCGACGCGCTGTGCGACGTAGTCTCGGCCATGTGGGAGGAGCTACCTGCGCCGAAGCAGAGGAAGAAAAAGTAGACGCGGCCCCGGTCTCGTGACGACGAGGTCGGGGTCAGTTTTCGCTTTTCTGGAGGCAGGGGAATGGTTGAAGCCGCTCCTGAGAGAACGGACTACTGCTTGTCGGTGTCGGTGTCGGTGTCGGTGTCTGCTTCCGCGCTCGCAGGGGCGGCCGCCGGAGCGTTTGCGTCTTCGGGACCGTTGGGGTTCTCGGAAGTCGCCGTCTCAACGGGACTCGCAGGGACGGCGGGCGTGGCAGTTTCTTGCGGGCTTGACGGGCGGAAGATCTCGCGCAGTCCCCACGCGAAGAAAGCAGCGACGAAGTGGTAGGGCAGCCACGCAGTCACAAGCCCCCAGCTGGGGCCGCCGAGGAAACCTCCTAGCATCACTCCCAAGAGCCATAGGACCGCCACGTCGGAGAAGACGGCACCCATAATCGCGACAGCCTTCCACGATCCGGCCTTCTCGAGGAACTTTTTGGTGATGGCTATCAGCATCTGGAAGAAGGTGAAGAAGCCCATGAAGCCAAAGAAGTAGATCAGTGCCAGGTCCGCGAAATAGGAGAGCGGGAGCCCGACCAGGAAGATCATGTGGAGAACCAGGTACCGGACAAAGAAGTTAACAATCCCTCGCGGGTCACGCTTATCTGTCATGCCCCCATCGTAACGAAACCCCTCAGGCGCAAGATCCAGCTGCCCGTGGGCCCGTGAACAGGGCCTGGACTTTCATTTCGCGCGGGGTGAAGCCCCATCCCCGAAGAGAAAATGACGCAGGACTACAGTAGAAGCATGGCCAACACCGACTCCCAGCCACTCACCCTGCGCCGCATCCTCCTCGTCGTTGTAACGGGCGTCGGTGCGGGCTTCCTCTCCGGACTCTTCGGGGTGGGAGGCGGCCTCGTCATCGTGCCCGCCCTCATGGCGGTCCTGGGCATGGATCAGCGCCGCGCCTCAGCCACGTCGCTTGCCGCCATCATCGTCACCGCCGCCGTCGGCTCGGGAACATACGCCCTGCACGGCGAGGTCTCCTGGGCGGGCGCCGCCCTCCTCGTCGTCGGCGCGCTCGCCGGCTCCCAGATCGGCGTGTGGCTCCTGCGCCGCCTCCCTGCACCCGCGCTGCCCTGGATCCTCATCGGCTTCACCGTTTTCGTCATCGTCTCCCAATACCTGCACGTCCCCACACGCGAGGGAAACGTGTCGCTGACACCGGCCTCATGCACCCTCATGATCCTGGTTGGCCTGTGCGCCGGCATCCTCTCCGGCCTGGTCGGTGTGGGCGGCGGATCCGTGATTGTGCCCGGCATGGAACTCGCCGTGGGAGCGGGAGACCTGATCGCGCGCGGCACCTCCCTCCTCGTCATGATCCCCACCGGCATCGCCGGCACCGTCACCAACCTGCGCCACCGTATGGTCGACCTGCGCATCGGCCTGATCGTGGGTGCCAGCGCTGCGGCCATCGCGCCCGTCGGACGCCTTGCCGCCACACTTGTGTCCCCGGGCGTGGGAGCCGTCCTCTTCAACATCTTCCTGCTGACCATCATCGCCTCGACGATCCTGAAGATGCGCCGGAAAGCACGCGCCCAGGGCTAAACGATTCCGTGCGGAATGTGGGGAGCCTCCAGCGGGGCTAAGTGTCGTGCTCATGGAGTCGGAGGGAATAACGTGCGGAATTTGGCGGGGATCGGCGTATTTGGTTCAGGGAGGGGAGATACTGGCACGTGCTACCAGAAAGACGGCCTCTAAAATCCCCTCATTCTCAGTCTCGAACGGTTTTTGGAGATTAGCCGGGCATCGCTTATGATGATCCGTTACCTCAGACATCAAGGAGGATGCAATGAGCGACTACGCAATGAATCCAGACGACCTGAAAAATGCTGCCACCGCCCTGATTGGGGTGCGCGACAATATGTCGAAGGTGGAACTCGACGAATGTCGCGGTTCCGTCGACACCGGCAGCGACATGGTGAGCGCCGCCCTGTCGGAATTCGCCCGCACGTACACATCACGTCTCCGTGCGACCGTCGACTGGATGAGCCTCATTGCTCTCGCCGTCGAATTGACGGCGCGGAGCGCGGAAGACGCAGAAGACACGAACGCAAACATTTTCGGCGAGATCCGAGCGAAACTCTGAGGGGAAGGAGGACGCCATGCTGAGCGATTTTCGTACGAAGTTCCCGAGAGTTCCTGGCGACGTAGCGGCCCTCGAGGGGTGCTATGACGAGCTGACAAAGCGCGCCAAAGACATCGGCATGCGCAGGCCTGCTCTTACGTCGGCGATTGGGCTGGCCTCGGGGTGGACGGGGAAAGCACGCGACGCCTTCGATACGAGCTGTCAACAGGAATACAACGAGCTCACAATATGGGAGAGCGGCACAGAGGAAGCAGCAGCCTCACTCTCGCGCTACACGAAGGTTCTCGAAGCAGAGCTGAGGATCATCAACGAGGTACGTGCGCAAGCGAGTGAACTCTGGGCCAAGTATTGCGCGCTCCCAGACGACGCTCGCGAAGTGGAGGACGCTGATTATGCATCCGCCGTCGCATTTCTGACGTTCCTTTACGACAAAGCGCGTGACGGCATCGAAGATCAGGCCGCTATCACTGCCGCGGAACTACGCGCAGCCCTGTATTTCACGCCCGAAGATATTGAAAAACACAGCGATGGCACCGAGACCGACCTCGGCGACACTCGTACGCTCACGAAGGAGGAGATTGACGCAATCGTTGCGTCCCTCAGCGATTCCGAAAACTCCCTCATCGAGTTGCAACAGGGGCGCATCGGAGACTGCCACCTCCTTGCTTCCCTCGAGGCCTATGATCGCACTCCGGAGGGACGTGCATACCTGGCCAGCCTCATTACCGAACACAAGAACGCCAATGGAGTCGTGGACGGTTTCCTTGTTCGTTTCCCAGGCCTCAACGACGGAGAGCCGATCTTGGTGAAGGAAGTGCTGGCGAGTGGAAACAAGCACAAGGGAGGTGGCATCGACGTCGCTGCCGTCTTCGAAATGGCATTCGTGAAGGCACACTCTGGAGGAACAAAGTCAGCGTTCCCGCACGGTGGCGTCTCGGGTAGATTCGCGACAAATACGATGGAAAAGATCAGCGGCCAGCCATCTTCTTTCCACCATGACTTCTTCTGGGGAAAGAAAGACGCGGAGCAAGCCGCGATTGACGCTGTCCGGAACGGCAAGCCTGTCGTTGCTGAGGCTTTGCCCGACTGGGCAACACCGAACAACGAAATTACCGTCACCATCGATGGGCAGTCGACAACGATCAAATTGGCCGACCAACACGTCTACACGGTTGTGGGAGCCGATGAGAACGGGGTGACGCTCGCGAACCCGTGGGGGGAAAACAGTACCCCTAGCGGTCCTGCTGCCGGCGCGGTGTTCACGATGTCATGGAAGGACTTTCACGCTCAATTTGGTGACGTCTCGGTGGGGGCAACCCCTTGGAAAAAGTGACTGCGGCGCACCTGACAGCGTGACATGGCCCCGGCCTCGTGGAAACGAGACCGGGGCCGTGCTCTCAGCTGCTAGCGCGCCTGAAGCAGATCACTCGTCGGCAGCGCTGGGGTGCGTCATGTCCGCGGGAACGACCCACGCGTCGAACTCCTCGGCCGTCAGGAAGCCCAGCTCGAGGGCGGACTCGCGCAGCGACAGGCCCTTGTGATGCGCGTTCTTCGCGATCTTCGAGGCCTTGTCGTAGCCGATGTGGCGGTTCAGGGCCGTCACCTGCATGAGGTTGATGTCCAGGTTGTGCTGGATCTTCTCGTAGTTGGGCTCGATGCCGTACGCGCAGTGCGTATCGAAGGACACGCAGGCGTCGCCCAGCAGACGGATGGACTCCAGGACGTTCCACGCCATGACGGGCTTGAAGACGTTGAGCTGGAAGTTGCCCTGCGAGCCGGCGAAGCCGACCGTCGCGTCGTTGCCGAACACCTGGGTGGCGACCATGGTCATGGCCTCGCACTGGGTCGGGTTGACCTTGCCCGGCATGATGGACGAGCCCGGCTCGTTCTCGGGGATGATCAGCTCGCCGATGCCGTTACGCGGGCCGGAGGCATACCAGCGCACGTCGTTCGCGATCTTCATGAGGGCGTCTGCCAGGACGCGCAGTGCGCCCGAAACCAGCACCAGCGCGTCGTGCGCGCCCAGGGCGGCGAACAGGTTGTCGGCCTGCGTGAACTCGATGCCGGTCTCCTCGGAGATCTTCTTGGCGGTGAGCTCACCGAACTTCGGGTGAGCGTTCAGGCCGGTGCCCACGGCGGTGCCACCGATGGCAAGCTCGCGCGCACGGGTGTCGGCGTACTCGATGCCATCGAGGGCGAAGTCGATCTGAGCAACCCAGCCGGAGATGACCTGGCCCAGGCGGATCGGGGTGGCGTCCTGCAGGTGGGTGCGGCCCACCATGATGACGTCCTCGAACTCCTTGGCCTTCTTGTCCAGGGTGTCACGCAGCTGGCGCACGCGCGGGTACATGTCGTGCAGCTCGGAGACGACCGCGATGTGCATGGCGGTGGGGAACGTGTCGTTCGAGGACTGGCCACGGTTCACGTGATCGTTGGGGTGGACGGGGGACTTGGTGCCCATGGTGCCGCCCGCGATCTCGATGGCGCGGTTGGAGATGACCTCGTTGGCGTTCATGTTCGACTGCGTGCCCGAACCGGTCTGGAAGACCACGAGGGGGAAGTTGTCGTCGAGCTTGCCGGAGATGACCTCGTCGCCGGCCTGCGCGATGTAGTTCGCGATGTCGGCGGGCAGCTCGCCCAGCTCAGCGTTGGCCAGGGCCGCGGCCTTCTTCAGGATGCCAAGGGCGCGCACCATCGGGCGACCCCACACGAAGGTGTTGCGTCCAATGTCGAAGTTGTGCAGCGAACGCTCAGTCTGAGCGCCCCAATAGCGGTTCGCGGGGACCTCAACGGCGCCCATCGAGTCGGTTTCGGTACGGGTTTCTTGTGCCACAGGTGGCTCCTTCGCGTAGGGCTTACGTACCTCTCTAGGATAGCGCCGCCCGCGGGTTGAGGCGTGGGGCACTCGTCCTAGTTGTGTTGTAGTCGCGTCCTAGTCGCGCGCGCGAGCCTCGAGATCAGCGCGGTGTAGCAGCCACCAGGCGCAGGCGCACGACAGTGCGACGAGCGAGAGCGCCAGCAGGAAGGGGGACAGCGGCATCCAGCCGTACAGGGCCGTGGCACTCACGGGCGCAACGATCCACGTGATCGCGCCGGTTGCGTTGATGACGCCGGCGATGCCGCCCTGCTCGCGCGCGCTCACCGCCAGGGAGGCGCCCGCCGAGTAGCCGGGGGAGGCCATGCCCGAGGCGACGCCCATCGCGAACGTCGAGACTGCCAGCGCCCACAGCGATGGCGCGATCGTCAGGCATGTGAGGGCCACGAGGGCGAGCGTCATGCCGGCGCGCAGCAGTCTGCGCGGACTCCACCCCAGGCGCGGCACGACGATCAGCTGCATGAGCATGGCTCCGGCGGCGTTGGCCAGAAGCATGAGGGCGGTGACGGACACGGCGGGCGCGGGCTGAAGTCCGCCGCGGTCCTGGACGAGGAAACCCATCGTGATCTGAACGACGCCGTTCGCGAAGTAGATGCCGAACACCGAAGCGATCCACGGGGCGATGCGCCGGTCGGTCCACCGCACGCGCGGGGGTAGTTCGGCGGTGGTCTTCGCCCCGCTCGCGTTATCGTTCGCCGCTTCGGTCGACGAGGCCGGGGCCGCCTGCCCGGGTGGCGTGTCCTTGGCCGTCAGGTGGGGCAGGCGCCTCCTTGGGCGCGTGGAGGCTCCGTCGCGGGGCAGCCAGATGAGGGCGATGGCCAGGGCGATGAGGACAAAGACCGGGGTGGCGTGTACGGGGCCGAAAATCCACCAGGCACCCAGCGCCGACGAGACGAGGGAGCCGACCATGACGGACAAGTTGATCGCGCCGGAGAACGCGGACGTGCCGCGCACTCGCGAGGCCTCGTCGGGGGTCACCTCGGCGACGAGGGCCTGGCCCGTCGGCGGAATCGCCGCGACGGCCGCGCCGAAGAAGGGGCCGCGCGCAGCCATGATGGCGCCCGCCGCGAGGAAAGCGCCGACGTAACCGGCAGCCCGCGCCCATACGGCCGCTGAGAAGAGCGTGCCCGCCGTGAGGGCTAAGAACAGTGCCAGCAGGATGACGCGCCTGCGTCCCCAGGCGATAGAGCGGCGCCCCCAGAACTGGCTGAGCGCCGTCACTGCGGCGGCCGCCAAGGACACGGCCGCGCCCACGATCCACTCGGGCAGGTTCAGGGCGCGTGACAGGGGAGCGATCGACACGTTGAGCATGTTCTGCGCCGTGTACGTAAACAGTGCGATCGCCACGAGCGCGCGCAGCGTCGGATTCGTCAGCAAAGGTGATGAGGGCACAGTGCATCCTACGACGAAGGCCCCGCGTGATGCGCGGGGCCTTGCCGGACAGACGTCATAACGGGGGAGCGCTCAGCGCTGCACCCAGGTGCTCACCTTCCAGCGAGCATCGCCGGAACGCTCACGCCACTCGGCGTCGCTGCGCTCCAGATCCTGGCGCCACAGCGCCGGATCCAGCGGCGGTGCGTACACGAAGGTCGACCCCTCGGGAGCGCTCGCGGCCACGTCCAGCTCCAGGTCGGTCACCACGGCCTCGTCCAGGAGGGGAAGGGTCTCGGCGTACAGCTGAGCCCCGCCCGTGATCCAGATGTAGGGGGCCTCCGTGCGCGCCGTCTCCTTGCGTGCGATCTGAAGCGCCTCATCGACGGAGGAGACGACGAGAGCGCCCTCGGCCTCGTACCCGGGCCTGCGGGTGATGACGATGTTCGTGCGTCCCGGGAGGGCGCGCCCGAGAGCCTCCCACGAGCGGCGGCCCATGATGATCGGGCAGCCCATCGTGGACTCCTTGAAGTGCTGGAAATCAGCGGGAACATGCCAGGACATGGCCGTGCCCGTCCCGATGATTCCGTTGCAATCCTGCGCCCAAATCGCTCCCAGCTTCGTCATACCGCGACCGGAGCCTTGATCGTGGGGTGATGCTGGTAGTCCGTCACCGAAATGTCATCGAAGGAGTACTCGAACATCGAGGGAGCCTTCGCGAGCTCCAGGCGCGGGAACGGGTAGGGCTCGCGGCTCAGCTGCTCGCTCACCTGCTCCGTGTGGTTGGAGTAGATGTGGCAGTCCCCGCCCGTCCAAATGAAGTCGCCGACTTCCAGGCCCGCCTGCTGGGCGAACATGTGAGTGAGTAGCGAGTAGGACGCGATGTTGAAGGGCACGCCCAGGAACATGTCCGCGCTGCGCTGGTAGAGCTGCAGCGACAGGCGGCCGTCAGCCACGTACAGCTGGAAGAACGCGTGGCAGGGTTCGAGCGCCATCTGCGGCAGGTCTCCAACGTTCCACGCGGAGACCACCATGCGGCGCGAATCCGGGTTTGTCTTCAGCGTCTCGAGGACCTGGGAGATCTGGTCGATATGGCGGCCGTCCCCGGCGTTCCACGAACGCCACTGGACGCCGTACACCGGGCCCAGCTCACCGTCCTCGTCCGCCCACTCGTTCCAGATGCGGATCCCGTTGTCCTGGAGCCAGGACACGTTCGAGGAACCGGAGAGGAACCACAGGAGTTCGCCGACCACCGACTTGAGGTGTACGCGCTTCGTCGTGATCAGCGGGAAGCCCTTGGACAGGTCGTAGCGCAGCTGCGCCCCAAACATGGAACGCGTGCCCGTGCCGGTGCGGTCACCCTTCGGGGTGCCCTCACGCATAATGCGCGCCAGCAGGTCCTCGTACTGGCGGTCGACGACGCTCACGTCAGTTGATCCGCTCGTTCGTCCACGTGTGCGAGGCCGGCAGCGCCTGGTCGACGACCGAGTGCTCGATCGTGCAGTTGCGCTTGATTGCGGCATCGGCGCGACGCTTGAGATCCTCGATCTCCTCGTCGGACAGGGCAGACATGTCCTGGACCAGCTCGACGTCCACGTGCGTGAAACGATCATTCTGCTGGTCGTAGTCGCCGGAGACGCCGACGAACTGCTCGAAATCGTCGCCCAGGCGAGCCGCCATGCGGGCATCCGAGCTCATCGCGTTGCAGCCCGCGATCGCGAGCTTGAGCAGATCACCGGGGGAGAAGAGGCCGGGGCCATGACCGATGCGGATCTCGGCGCCGTCCTGGTTGCGGGCGACGTACTGACGCACGCCCGTACGCTGCATGTACAGAGACTTAGGGGTATCACTCATGGCACCTATTGTGGCGCGAAAAGACCCCGCCCGCCCGAAATGCAACGCCGGGCGGGCGGGTTTCCTCGCAGAGCGTAGCGAAGGTTTAGCGATGCTCCTCCAGCCAGTTGGCGGCCAGCGCCTGCTCGCGCTCCACGACGCGGCCCAGGTGAGCCACCGCCTCCTTCTCAATGCGACCGCCCAGCAGCGGCACGCGCACCGACACGTTGCCGGTCACGACACGAACACTTCCTGCATCGGCCGGAGCCAGCGTGGAGGTCGCCTCGACGGATACCGGGGCGCCGTCCACGGTCACGGACGTGCGCGAGGTTGCCCCGGCCTCGTTCGTCGTCCACTCCTCGGTGAAGGAAACGCGCAGATCGGACTTGACAAAGCGCGCGGCCGCCGCCGGGATCAGCTCGGGGCGCACGGTGCCCGCAAAGGACACGCGCTCACCCTCCACCGACACGGCCTGGGAACCCTCCACGACAAACTGGCCGAAGCGTCGCTCCAGGTAGGCGGGGGTCAGGTACATGGCGACGACCTCCTCGACCGTGCCCGGATACGAAATAGACTGCGTGAACTGCATGGCTCTCCTTGCGAAAGAAGCGGCGCCGAAGCGTGTCCCGGCGCTCATTTACAACTAAGGTCCGCCCTCGCGGCCCCTCTCCCTTTAGAGTAGATGCATGCGTAGTCTCATGCAGTTAGCTGAAGAAGCTTCTTCGGCGCCGTTGTCGGAGCAGGACATCGATTGGCTGCACCTCCTCCTCGCGGACTGGCAGGTGCTCGCCGACCTGGCGGCCGCCGACCTGGTTCTGTGGCTGCCCGCCGACGACGGACGCTTCATCGCGGCAGCCCACTGCCGCCCTGCGACCTCGACGACCGTTCACGTGGACGACATCATCGGCCTCCACTTGCCCGCCGCCCGCGAAATCGACCTGCGGCGCGCCCTTCAGACCGGGCAGGTCGTGCGCTCGCCCGCCGCCCGCTGGGCCGGCACCTACTCGATGATGGAAACCTGCGTGCCCGTGTGCCGCGACGGGCGCATCATCGCCGTCGTCACGCGCGAGGCCAACCTGTCGAGTCCGCGTCTGTCCCTCGGGTTCGAGGGGTGGACCGTCGCTGCGGCCGACACCCTGTGCCAGATGATGGCGCGCGGCGAATACCCCTACGACTCGACCCCGCAGGTCACCTCCCACGGCGTCCCGCGAGTCCTCGACGGCGCCGTCCTGCTGGATGCTGAGGGCCGCGTCCAGCACGCGACCCCCAACGCCGTGTCATGCCTGCGCCGCCTCGGCATCCGCACGCACGTGACCGGCAAGGTCCTCGCCCAGGAGATCACCGAAGTCATCGGCGACGGCACCCTCATCGAGGAATCCATGGCGGTCGTCGTTATGGGCCGCGCCTCCTGGCGCGTCGAGATCGCCGCGCGCGCATCCACCGTCAGCATGCGCGCCCTGCCCCTCGTCAACGGGCGTAAGCGCCTGGGCGCCGTCATTCTGACACGCGACGTCTCCGAGGTCCACCGCCACGAGCAGGAACTCATGACGAAGGATGCGACGATCCGCGAGATCCACCACCGCGTCAAGAACAACCTGCAGACCGTGTCCGCCCTGCTGCGACTCCAGTCGCGCCGCTCCTCCGAGGAAGCTGTCAAGGTGGCGCTCGCGGAGGCCGAGCGTCGCGTGCAGGCCATCGCAACCGTGCACGCCGCCCTGTCGCAGAACGTGGACGAGTCGGTTGACTTCGACGAGGTCGCACGCACGATCGTGCGCATGGCGGGCGCGATCGCGTCCACGGACCATAGTGTCGAGGTCATCACGACCGGCAGCTTTGGCACCATTCAGGCCGATCAGGCTCAGGCCCTGGCGACCGTCCTCAACGAGCTGGTCGCGAACTCGGTCGAGCACGGCCTCGCGGACCGCGACGGTCTCATCGAGGTGCGCGCCGAGCGCGAGGGAACGTCCATGACCGTGACCGTCGCAGACAATGGCGTGGGCTTCGTGCCGGGCACGCCCATGAGCGGCCTGGGGACGCAGATCGTGCATCAGATGGTGCGCGGTGAGCTGAAGGGTTCGATCGAGTGGGCGCCGCGTGAGGGCGGCGGCACGCTCGTGACGCTCCACGCCAACCTGGACCCCGCCTGATCGGGGCCCTGTGCGGGCAGCGTGAATCATCAACGAACGAGGCCGGGGATCCATTGTGGATCCTCGGCCTCGATCGTCTGTGCGGCACGTGTGCCGCAGTGGTGTGTTAGCAGCCTGCGCGGCGTGCGCGCGCGGCGCGGCGCTTGAGGGAGCGGCGTTCTTCTTCACTCATGCCGCCCCACACGCCGGAGTCCTGGTTGTTGTCGATGGCCCACTGCAGGCAGATGCCCACGACCTCGCACTCGCGGCACACGGCCTTGGCCTCGGCGACCTGCGTAATAGCCGGACCCGTGTTCCCGATGGGGAAGAAAAGTTCCGGGTCTACGGTCAGGCATGCTGCCTTACTGCGCCAATCCATGATCTGTCTTTCGCTCCTCGCGTCCTGTGCGCCTGGTTCTCTTTTACTCTTTTTCAGTGTCCGCTAGGTCATCTTAGTCGCGCAAGGTCGTGTCAACAGTGAAATGGAGATGTCACTATGTGGCTGCTCACGACCAGCCAATAAGGTGGGACTTAGGTGTTAACTGACCCTGCGGTCAGTTGGACAGTAGTGACGGTATCACCCTCACTGATCAGTCCGCAGGTCATGTCCCACCGTCGTGCCGTTAGGGCGAGCGGGGTCGTGTGGCTGTGTTGAATTAATGCGCGAATAACGTTGTGTGTGGGGTTGAGCGCGAGGACTCTGTGCTTGTCCCATCTGGTGATACGAGTCCACGCTTCTTCGGGAATTACGTCAGAGATCTTTGGTGTTTCCCAACCGAGGTGGGCGTGGATGGCCTCGATGACCCGGGCATCGTCCCTGTGCCCGACGATGATCCACGGCAGTGCGTGTTCCCAGGTGGGGGCGCTGTAGGTGGGGCCTATCAGGATGGGGGAGCGTGTATTTCTGACCAACGCTGCGACCTGCGAGGGGGAGGGGATGTGCCAGCCGTTTTCGCCAGCTGGGCGGTCGTGTCGCAGGTGAATGGCCTGCCTGGGGATGCAGGTGAGGCGTGGCTTTACTCCCGGTCGCACGACGAGCGCCTGCCCCTCTCCGAGAGCGCGCAGTTCCCCGGGCGCGATCCCAGCGTGAACGGCCTCGTCCGTGTCCCTGGCTCGTACGATGCGCGTTGAGAATGCGCCCATTGCCGCGCTCGACGGGGTGAACCTGCACGTTGATCGCGGTTCGATCCACGGG
>JAHACW010000015.1 GCA_018375675.1 Actinomyces sp.
GACCCACGCGCTCCTTGAGCTCCGCTTTAATGGCAGCCGCAGTCGCGGTGCCGTCCAGGACGCGCGCGGCGCCCTCCCAGGGAGCCCTCACGATCAGAGCCCGGCGTACAGCGGGTGCTTGTCCGTCAGCTTCTTGACGCGGGCGCGCAGTGCGTCCACCTCAACATTGCCGCCGGACGCGCCCTGGGACAGGGTCGTGCCGATGATGTCGGCGACCTCGGCGAAGTCCTCGGCGTCGAATCCGCGCGTCGCGAGGGCGGGGGTACCGATGCGCAGGCCCGAGGTGACGGCCGGCGGACGGGGATCGAAGGGAACGGCGTTACGGTTGACGGTAATACCGACCTCGTGCAGCAGATCCTCGGCCTGCTGACCGTTGAGCTCGGAGTCGACCAGGTCAACAAGGACGAGGTGCACGTCGGTGCCGCCCGTGACCAGCTTGATACCGGCCTTCTTCGCATCGTCAGCACCCAGGCGCTCGGCAATGATC
This sequence comes from Actinomyces sp., assembly GCA_018375675.1. Taxonomy (GTDB): domain Bacteria; phylum Actinomycetota; class Actinomycetes; order Actinomycetales; family Actinomycetaceae; genus Pauljensenia. Next base: position 488 of record JAHACW010000015.1, read on the forward strand.
TGCGCGCCCTCGAGGGTGCGGCGCTGGCGGTCCTTGAATTCGTCGGTCTGCGCGACCTTCATAGCGATGGCCTTCGCGGCAATCACATGCATGAGGGGGCCGCCCTGCTGGCCCGGGAACACGGAGGAGTTGAGCTTCTTGCCCCACTGCTCGCCGCGCGAGGACAGGATCATGCCAGAACGAGGGCCACCCAGGGTCTTGTGGACCGTCGTCGTCACAACGTCGGCGAAGGGGACGGGGTTCGGGTGCAGACCCGCAGCCACGAGGCCTGCGAAGTGAGCCATGTCCACCCAAAGGGCGGCGCCGACCTCGTCCGCGATGTCACGGAAGGCCTGGAAGTCGAGGTGACGCGGGTAGGCGGACCAGCCGGCGATGATGACGCGCGGACGCTCCGCGAGGGCAGCCTCACGAACCTTCTCAGGCTCGATGCGCATGGTCTCGCGGTCGACCTCGTAGGCGACGGCCTTGTAGTTCTTACCCGAGAAGTTCAGGCGCATGCCGTGGGTCAGGTGACCGCCGTGGGCCAGCGACAGGCCGAGGATCGGGTCGCCGACGTTGGCCATCGCCATGAGGGCGGCTGCGTTAGCTTGAGCGCCCGCGTGGGGCTGAACGTTCACGTAGTCGCCACCAAAGACCTGCTTCGCGCGTTCGATGGCGAGAGACTCCGCGACGTCCACGAACTCGCAGCCACCGTAGTAGCGGCGGCCCGGGTAGCCCTCGGCGTACTTATTAGTAAGGACCGAGCCCTGCGCCTCGAGGACAGCGCGCGGCACGAAGTTCTCCGAGGCGATCATCTCGAGAGTGTCGCGCTGGCGACCAAGCTCGGCGTCCAGAACGGCCTGAATCTCAGGATCCAGCTGCGCAAGTGTCATGTCATTGAGGGAATCCATGGGGTTCTCCTATTGATCATCCGATGATGGTTGGCAGTGGCCTCTAGCCCAGGCGGGCGGCTATCGATGCCGACGCGTCGCTCCCCGGTGGTGGCCCACCTGTTCGCCAGTCACGACACGCTGACCAGTCTATCGCTCGGCGGTTTTCCGCGCATTCTGCCAAGGTGTCAGCAAGCTACCAGCTGGTCACAGGATGTTCAGATCTGACTTGCACAACTCGTCAGGTGCACGAAATCACAGCCTTTTTTCGCTTGTACTTAACCCTTTGGTTAGCAACCAAGCTAACCATATGGATAGACTAGGGTTAACACCTAACGGTGACTGAGTTGCGCCAGGGATGCTTACCTAGTAAACGCCCCAGTCCAGAGCGGATTTTCCGCCTCTAACCGACATGCAGCATTTGAGTTTGATGAAGTAGAAGGAAGACGCACAGATGACAACCTTGACGAAGCCCACCGCACGAGCCGCATCTACGGCTCTCGCATTCGAGCACGCGTCGGATCTTGCCGCCTCCGCCGACAACGCCATCAAGCGCACGTGCGACATTCTCGCAGCTCTTGTCGGCATTATCCTGCTGACTCCGCTGTGGCTCATCGTCGCTGCGATGGTGCGTCTGAACGACGGCGGCCCCGCTTTCTTCACTCAGGAGCGCGTCGGCCTCGACGGCAAGACTTTTACCATGTTTAAGTTCCGCACCATGCGCGTGGACGCCGAAGAGCTCAAGGACTCCCTCATGGAGGCCAACGAGGCCGACTCCTCTGCCGGAAATTCGATCATGTTCAAAATGGCCAACGATCCGCGCATTACGCGCATCGGAGCCTTCCTGCGCAAGACGTCGATCGACGAGCTGCCCCAGCTGTTCAACGTCCTGCGTGGCGACATGTCCCTCGTGGGCCCGCGCCCCCCGCTCCCCAGCGAGGTTGCACAGTACGAACCCCGCGTGATGGGCAAGTTCGCCGTCCGCCCCGGCATCACCGGCCTCTGGCAGATCTCCGGCCGCTCGAACCTCTCCTGGGATGAGACCGTCCACCTGGACCTCTCCTACGCCCAACACCGCTCCCTCACCCTCGACGCATGGATCATGCTCCAGACCATTCCTGCGCTCCTGCGTCACGAGGGCGCCTACTAAGTCTTTCCTTTCTGTGTGTGATTGGGTGTGGCCCGAGCCGATTGGCTCGGGCCACACCTTTATTCTCAACACCCCATCGTGCTCCATCAGCGGCTCGCCAGAACGCAAACAACGGTGCGAACACGCGCGCCTCGCCCATTGTGAGACCACATCGACAAACGAACACCGTGCGATAGCGCTCGATTCACACTGTGCGGCAGTGTGCACACAGCGAGCAGTTCACAACTCTTACGAGAGCTTGACACCTGAACACAGGAGCACCCTTTGCCACCTGCATCACAGGGAGTCGTCACACCCTCATGATGATTTGTGTGGGCTACACCATTCACTGCATAACCCTTTTTAAGCATCTATTCGGAAGCGTTTTGAGACACGTTCAGTGCCGCTCACTCCCCCGTCTTCACACCCCTTGAACGCTCCCGAAAGCCGACCACTGCTCATGCACAAAAGAGGGCGTGACCTGGGGGACTACACCTCCACGCAGACCCTATTGACGACCAGTCTTCGAGACACAGGACTGACCGGCAACAGCCTTGCGGCGCGGTTACCTTGGCCATGGGCCGGGAGGACACGTCATGACGATGCGGATAGGTTATGACGATCTGGATAGGTTATTGACATGCGGATAGGTAAATAAGCTATCCGCATGCTCATAACCTATCCGCGTGCTCGCAACCTATCCGCGTGCACACCAAGCTCCCTGCCATTCGAAGACATCTGGCAGGCCAGAGCACATCCGCACCGCAAACTGGATAGGAATCGACGATCTGGATAGGAAAATAAGCTATCCAGAAGCGCCGTTCCTATCCAGAAGCGCCGTTCCTATCCAGAAGCGCCGTTCCTATCCAGAACCCCCATCACAGCCGCCTGGAGCGCACGTCGCCAGATGCGGGGTCTAGCCACACTAGCCGCACACAATGCCAGATGACAGCAGGTACGAGCAGACGTACCTACACGCCAGCAACCGTCCACCCACCAGCGGGCATCGCCAGTCCATCTGGAGACGCAGAGGAGGCCGGCCCCGCAGGGCCGGCCTCCTTCACAACAACAAGCGTCAACCTCGGTCAGCGAAGCGTCACGCCACCGACCAGTCCGAGATCGTCGAAGCTACCCATGGCCTCGAGCCTCGAAATGAGCTCGGGAGCGTGGGCGACGAAGTCGAGGGCTTCGACGGTGTAGCGCTTCGTAAGGCGCTTGGGCTCGTGCGCGATGCGCCAGGCCCAGCCGAGGCGGGCGGCGTGCACCCAGTTCGGGAAGTAGTCGTCGGCAGCGCTCGCGTACTGGTCGATCCAACCGCCCGCGGTACACACGGATGCCTCGGGCAGGAGGTCAAGAACGAAGGAGGCGACGACTTCCTGCAGACCCGCGCCTAGGCCGACGATCACGAGTCGCGGGTCGAAGGAGGTAAGCACAGACGGATCCGCCTTGAATCGACGCAAGCCCTCGTACCCGTCGATAACCTGGACGTCGAAGCGATGCAGGCGCTCGGCTGCGGCCTGGCCTGCCTCGGGCACAGCACCGATGAGCGTGATGCGAGTGCCGTCCTCGAGGCGTTCGAAGACGTGCGGCAGGACGAGGTCCGCGGAGGTGCGGGCGACCTCGTGGCCTGCTGCGCGCAGGCGCATCTGCAGGAGGGTCCCATCGAAGCCGACGGTGTGCATGCGGGCAAGCGCGCGGAAGTCGGCGTGCAGGAGGGACCAGTGGTTCAGCCACGTGGTCGTGTGCCCTCGAGTGAGCACACGCTGTGCCATCGCGTCGAACGCGGGGTCGGTCGCGAGGGCGCCGACCGCGCCGGCGGCCTCGGCCTCTTCCGAGCCGCCGGCAGGGGTAGACGTCAGAGTCATGGAGATCACCTCACCAAGCTTGCCTTGAGATCGAAGGTCACGGATGCGGCGTTCGCGTAGTTGGCGTGAGACTCAACGGCGATACGGTTGACGCCATCCTTGAGCAGCTTTCGGGGCACCGTGACCCGCACGGTCTTATTCTTCGCCGCAGTGAGGCCCACGTTGGAGGAGGCTCGCGTGTTGGCGTCGATCGTGCCCTCGGGCATGTTTACGCGCTTAATTTCGGTGCCGTTGACGTAGATGACTGCGCCATCGTCAACGCGGACGTCGAGGGTGACCTCGAAGTCGGCGCTGAGGGTACCGAAGTTGACGTCGCGCACGAAGTAGTTCGTGATCGCTCGGTCCGCCGCCGGCATCGTGAAGGGCGTTCCGGCGTCGCGGTCGCCCCAGCCGAGCGGGCTGGCGCCGTGCTTCCAGGAGGACAGGTCGGCGGTGGAGTTCCACGCCGGATCCGGTGCTTCCTTGGAGTTCCAGTAGTTCCAGTACATGCCGGGGTACATGAAGTTACCGAAGTTGAATGCGGACACGTCGAGGACCTCGAGGGGCTTATCCGGGTCGGGCGTGAGCGGAACTTCCGGCTGCGGCTGGGGTGCCGGCTCCGGATCGGGCGCGGGTTCGGGAGCAGGCTCGTCGCCCTTGGTGACGACCTTGACCATGCCGTCGATGGTCATCGACGAGCTGGAGCGGTAGTTCAGGTGCGTTTCGACGGCCAGCGTGTTCGTGCCGGCGACCAGCTTGTCCGCGGGAACGAAGACCAGCTGTCGGTCGGCGCGCGCGGCAGGCGTCGAGACGGACGCGTTCGCGAAAGTCGAGGCGTCAACCGCTCCGTCGGCCATGCGCTGGCGGGCCACCTCGGTGCCGTTGACGTACACCACGGCACCGTCATCCGCCGTCACGGCGACATTCACGCCGCCGATAGCGCTCGGGTCAGCGACCGTGAAGTTGATACGCGCGTAGGTGGTGACGGGGCGGTTCTTGGCCGCGCCCGGGGTCAGCGTCGTGTTGAGTCCGGGGCCACCGTAGCCGATCGGGGAGGCGCCGCGGCTCCATGCGGAGTCGTCGAACGAGGTCTGGGCCCAGTTCTCGGCGACCGGATCGGTCGACCAGTGGTACGCCCAGGTGTCGTCCTCATCCACGAGCATCGTGGCGTCGTCGGGCTGGGTGGGCTTGCCGTTGGAGCCAACCGTGTAGACGTGGGTCGAGGCACCGCGCAGGCCGTCGGAGGCCACCGCACGTACGAAGAAGCGGTTCTTGCCGCCCAGGGGCACGGTCACGGAGTTCGAGGTCGTGGTGGCGATCGGACGATCGTCACGCAGGATGTCGTAGGAGACGGCACCGGGCACGGAGGACCACTTGAGGGTGACTTCCTTGGAGTTGCCGTTGGAGGCGCGCAGGTTCGCGGGGACTGCGGGGGCGGTGGCGTCGCGCGCGGGCATGCGCACGAAGCCGCCGGACCACTGGCCTGCCGTCAGGGACGTGTAGGAGTAGTTGAAGTCGCCGCCGGCCCACAGGGCGCCGTCGTCAGCCATTTCGAGGGCCCACGCGCCGGTGAAGCGCTGGGAAGCGAGGCGGTAGGGGGTCCAGCCGAGCTGGCGGCCCGTGGCCTCGTCCCAGCCGCCGACCCACTGGATCTCGTCGGCACGCGTCCAAGAGGTGCCGAGCGTCAGGTACTGGTAGGCGTCCTGGAAGGTGAAGTCGGAGCAGTGGCACGAGGCGTAGACGACGCCCGTGGCGGAGCGGGTGGACGCCTGTAGATCGCCACCGTTGTTCATGGTGATGGAACCGGAGGTGCGCGTCATCGAGTCGGAGTTGTATCCGAAGAGCGAGTGCTGCGAACCGCCGAAGTAGACGCGGCCGTTGGCGGCCGTCACGGTCTGCTGGTACTTGCCGATCAGGTAGGAGTGGCGGAAAGTCCAGGACTGGTCGAGCTCGGCGCCGGCGGCGGTGGACAGTCGACCCGCATTTTCGACGACGCGGTTGTGGGCGCGGGTGAAGTAGCCGGCCGCGTAGTAGTAGGTCTCGTTTTCGTCGACATCGATATCGATGACGGTGCCGTTGAACTCGGGGTTCCACGTACGGTCGGGCTTGCCGTTGATGTCGAGGCGCGCGCCGTTACGGGCATAGGTCCACGATGCGCCGTTGCCCTTGAAGTGCGTGAAGATACCGCCCAGGTAGATGTGGTTGTTGATGATCTTGATGGACTTGACCGAGACGCGGCCACCGTTGGTGCCGGTGCGGGCCTGCAGGGTCCACGACGGGTCAATCTGGCCAGTCGCCGGATCGATCAGGACGGTGCCGACGTGGGTTTCACCGTTGACCTTCGTGAAGTCGCCGGCCACGAGGAGCTTGCCGTTCGGAAGCTCGGCGAGGTCCTTGACCTGGTTGTTGAAGGAGAAGGTCTGTCCGTTCCACTCCCCCGTCGTCGCATCGAAGCCGGCGAGGCCGGAGGATGCGATCTCCTGGCCGTTCTTACCCTTTTGCACGCCGGTGAAGTTACCGCCCACGTACATGGTCGAGCCGATCTGCTCGAAGGCCTGGACCTGGATATTGCCTTCCTTGTAGGAACCGTTGAGGTTACCGGTCACGCCCCAAGACATCGGGGAGGCGAACTCAGAAGCGGTGGCCTTCTGCTTCTTGGCGGGCGTGCCGCCGTCGCCGATGGCGCGGAAGCTGGCGTCCGTGGAACGCAGCTGCGGACGCACGTAGGCCTCGGCGTAGGGGTTGATGATCGAGCCGTTGTAGTGGAAGTACGACGTCGAGGAGGACGTGTCGGCCCACGACGTGGCGAGGGGGCCGTAGCCCCAGCCGAGCGTGTACTTGTTCTGCGCTGAGGCGATGAGGTTGACGTAACCCCAGGCGGTGTTCGTACCAAATCCAGCCCACACGATACCGCCGTTGACCCACCATTCGTGGTTGAACTTCACGTCCACCGGGTGAGCGCTCTTGAACGGCCAGATGAAGTCGCGCATCTTCGGGAAGCGCATGCGCACGGTCTGGTAGGCGGTTCCCTTATGGTTCCAAGCGCGCTGGACCATGAGGCCGTCCTCGAGGTCGGACACGGAGGTGCCGCCGAGCAGGCCGTTGACCGTCTGGTGCGAGGCCTGCACAACCTCGAAGTCACCTGCGGTGCGAGGACGGGTCTTGAGCTTCTCCTGGTCGCCCTGGCCCTGGCTCCACGTCTCCCAGCCTTCACGGCCTCGTCCGATGAGAACCCAGCCGCCACCGTCCGTGGTCTGGTCGCAGAAGAACTGACCGGGCGCGTCCATGGTGGAGGTCTGCAGCCAGTACGTTCCGTTCTGAGAACGCGGGTCGTTCTGCTTGATTTCCCAGCACGAGGCCGCAGCGGTGGCCTCGCTCAGGCCATCGTGGAGCGGGTCGGCGGCTGCGTGGGCAGCCGGGGAGAAAGCAAGCACACTCAGACCGGTCACTGATGCCAGTCCGAGCGCCAAGCAACGGCGCATAAAACTCATGGGATCCTCACAGGTATCGTGTAAATGGTTACTTCTATAGTGTCACGATAATTGCCACCGTTCAACCACTTGGTTAGGGGAGGTGGGAGTCGTTTACCACATACAAGTCAACCCCTGCCGAAACGGCAGGGGTTGGACCTGTCAGCACGATTGACGAGCCGGATCGAACCATTGTCACTGGTTCATACCTCGCGCGAACTCGAGAGGAGACGAACGATTCTTCCCTTATTTCACAAGAGTCGCGTTCAGGTCGAAGGTCATCGAGGGCGAGCCCTTGTAGTTGAGGTGCTCCTCGACGCCGATGCGGTTCACGCCGCTCGTCAAGAGGCTCGCGGGGATGGTGACCTCGAGCAGATCGGAGGATGCCTTGGCGGCACTCACTGCCGAATTCGCGTAGGTCGTGTGAGTAATGTTGCCATCGGACATACGTTTCGTGTCGACGATCTTGTCATTGACTCGCAGGACGACGCCGTCATCCGCGCGCACCTTCACGGTCAGCGTGGTGTTCGGGGTGATCGCGCCCAGGTCGATGTCGCGCGCGAAGTAGTACGTGATCGCACGGTCCTTCTTGGCAATGTCGAGGGCGGTCACCGCGGCGGAGTCTCCCCAGCCGATCGGACCGGAACCGCGGTTCCAGCTCTGGAGGGAGCCGGTCGTGGCCCAGTCGGAGGCGGGGGCTTCCGTCGAGGTCCAGTAGTTCCACTCGTCGCCGGTCTGGATGACCGTGCCGGACTTGACGGAGGCCGCGTTGATCGGCTGCGTCGCGTCGGTCGGCTCGGTGCTGCGCTCGGCGGGAACGGAGCTGTTGTCGTCCGGGGTGCCCTCCACGCGGAAGATGGAGGCCTGCATCGAGACGGTCGCGGTGCGCATGTAGTTGACGTGGGTTTCCACGGCGATCACGTTGTCACCAGTCTTCAGCGCCGATGCGGGGACGAAGACCTCGGAGGGGGATGCAGAGGCCGCAGCGAAGTTGGGAGCGGAGTCGGCGCGGGTCGCGTAGCTGACCGTGCCAGCACCCATGCGGGTGCGGTCCACCTCGACGCCGTTGATGTAGACGACGGCGCCATCGTCGGCCAGGTACTTGACGTTGATGCCCTTGAGGGCCTTCGCGTCGGCAACCCGGAAGTGCGTGCGGTAGTAGGTCGTCACGGGGCGCGAGCCATTGGTAGCGATCTGGGTCGCGATCGCGGAGTCGCCGTAGCCGAGGGGGGCTGCGCCGGTCGGCCACGCGGAGTCGTCGAACGAGGCCTGGGCCCAGTTCTCGGGGGCGGCGCTGGCTTCGGCGCGGTAGTTCCACGTTGCGTTCGCTTCGAGCAGGACCGGGTTGGAGGCATCCGCCTGGCCGGGGGCCGGAGCGGTGTAGACCGCGGTGGTCGCGGAGCGGTTGCCCTCGGCGTCGACGGCGCGCACGAAGTAGCGGTTCTCGCCGCCGCGCGGCACCTCGACACTGGTGGTCTCGGAGGTGGCGATCGGACGATCGTCGCGCAGGATCTCGTAGGACACGGCGTCAGCGACGCCTTCCCAGGCGAGGGTCACGGTGGATTCGTTCGACGCGGAGGAGCGCAGGAGGGAGGGCGCCTCGGGCGCGACGTTGTCGCGGTTGTCGTAGCGAGCGAACCCGCCGTTCCACTGGGTGCGCGTGGCATCGGTGTGGGAGAGGGTGAAGTCGCCGCCCACCCACAGGTTGCCGTAGTTATCGGTCGTCAGCGCCCAGGCGCCGGTCTTGCGACGCGAGGAGAGCTCGAAGGGGGTCCACTTCAGGCTCTCGCCCGTGGCAGCATCCCACGCGCCAACCCACTTGATCTCGTCGACGCGCGACCAGGAGCCGTTCATCGACCATACGTACATGTCCTGGTAGGCGCCATCAGAGCAGTGGCACGAGCCGTAGATGACACCCTTGGAGGACACGGTGGTGGCCTGCAGGTCGCCGCCATTGTTGAAGGTCATCGCACCGGAGAGGCGCTGGTTGCTCGCAGCGTCGTAGCCAAACAGGGAGTGCTCGGAGCCGCCAATGTAGACACGGTTTCCGGCCGTGGCGATGGTCTGCTGGTACTTGCCAGCGGTGGCGCTGGAGGGCTCGAAGTTGAAGCCCGTGTCCACGGCTGCGCCCGGCTGCGTGGAGAACTTGGCCGCGTACCAGGCGCGCTGGTTGCCGTGCGCCGTGGTGAAGTGGCCGCCCGCGTAGAAGGCGCTGTTGGCCTCGGAAACGCCAACGGCCTGAACGGCACCGCTGATCTCGGGGTTCCACGAACGGTCCGGGCGCCCGCTCAGGGAGACGCGTCCAGCATTACGCGCGTAAACCCGGGAGCTGCCACCGCCGGAGAGGTGGGTGAAGGCACCACCCATGTAGACGTTGCCGTCGTAGTAGGTCAGGGCACGAACGCTCACGGCGCCGCCGCGCAGCGCGTTGGTGATCTGCAGGTCCCACGAGGGGTCGATCTGACCGGTCGAGGGATTGATGACAACGGTACCGGAGTGGGCCTCGCCGTTAACGCGGGTGAAGTCACCGCCGACGAGGAGGCGGCCGTCGGGCAGGGCAAGGAGGGCCTTGACCTGCCCGTTGAAGTCGAAGGTCTGGCCAGTGAAGTCGCCGGTGGCCACATCGAAGGCCGCGAGGCCGCGCGAGGAGATCTCGGCGCCCTTATCGCCCTGCTTGACGCCGGTGAAGTTGCCACCCACGTACATGGTGGAGCCAACCTGGGCGAAGGCCTGAACCTGGATGTTGCCCTCCCTCACGGAACCGTTGAGGTTACCGCTCACGCCCCACGAGGTCTTGGCTGCGTACTGCGAGACGGTAGCGGAGACCGTCGAGGCTCCAAGACCCTCGTCGGGGATGCGGGTGAAGGCAGCCGAATCCGAGGAGATGCGCGGACGCACGTAGGCCTCGGCGTAGGGGAAGACCGTCAGCCCCGACTTGCGGAAGAAGGAGGACGCCGAGGTGACGTCACCGGTCCAGTTGGAGGCGAGAGCACCGTAGCCCCAGCCCATCTTCCAGCCCGTGGTGCGGGCCGAGGGGTAGGTCTGCAGGCCGTTCCACTCGTTGTCGTAGCCGGTCAGGCCCCACATGAGGCCGGAGCGCCAGCCACCCTTATCCAGCTGGACATTGACCGGGTGGGCCATCTTGAAGGGCCACACGAAGTCGGTCATCTTCGGGAACTGAAGATCCATGGTCTGGTAGGAGCGGCCCGATGCGCTCCAGGAGCGCATGACGCGCACACCGTCAGCCTGGTCCTTCACCGGCTCATTATTGAGCAGCTCGGTGACGGCCTTGTTGGACAGCTGGACGACCTCGAAGTCATCGGAGGTGCGCGAGCGAGAGGTCAGCTTCGCGGGATCACCCTTGCCACCGCTCCAGGATTCCCACCCTTCACGGCCGCGGCCGATCATGACCCAGCCGCCGCCATCTGTCGTCTGGTCACAAAAGAACTGGGCGGGGTGATCCATCGCAGGGGTCTGGAGCCAGTAGGCGCCGTCCGCAGCCTCAGGATTCCGCTGCTTAATGTCCCAGCACGACGCGGCGGCAGTTGCAGCACTCAGGCCGTCACGAACAACCGCCTGACCGGGTGCAGAACCTTCCTGACCTGCACCAACAGCGTGAGCCATCGGAGCGAGCGCGAGGGAAGCACAGGCAACAATCGGCGCAGTTGCAAGGATTGCAAGGCGCGAAATTGCGGAAGCCATGACACGACCTTTCGGAGGGAACGGAAACTTGTTAGATAAATAATTACACAACAATCCCCATCAGATCAACCGAACGGTCAAGCCAGACTTTCACAGGTGCATCACACGCCCCACACTTACCCCCGGCGACGCCTTGCTAGGGACCCAAGTCCCGACAGGTGTAGACGATCCCTGAACGCCCAGCAAACGCAAGCAAAAACCAGGACCGAAAGCGCCGATCCACCAATGGTCGCAACGAAAGAATCGCGCCCCAGCCACCACGCTATACACCCGCCCGGAATCACCGCAGACACGCCCACAACGAGGATCGGCTTGACCACTTCCGACAATTTCGGTGTCACGCCGATAAACCGCGAGACCTGAACGGTCGCCATAGCGGCGTCAAGCACCATGCACACGGCCCAGACGATCGCCGCAGCAACCATTCCTCCGCGAGGAATAAAGATGACGTTACCCACAACGTTGAGGGTAAGGACCACGATCTTGTTGATCGCTGCCCACCCGGAGCGTCCGCTCATGATGAGCAGCGAGTGAATGTTTCCCGCCATGAAAGTCACGATGGAGCCGACGCACAGGACCACGAGGACGTTCGCGCCAGGAGCGAAGCCGTCACCGAGGATGCGCATGAGCGCGGGTGCGTAGATCGCCATGAGGGCATAGATGGGGGCGGCGAACAGGACGAGCCAGATCGAGGCCGTGCTGTAGAGGTCGCGCAGCTCCTTCGTCTTACCCTGGTGCAGGAGTTTGGAGAACTGCGGGGAAACGACGACGCGCAGAGCCGTGTCGACGACCATGCCCGCCTGGATGAATCGGATGGCACCACCGTAGATGCCCGAGGCCGCATCACCCGCCAGGAGACCGACGAGGAGGACGTCGAGCCACTGCAGCGCCTGCTCGAGGCCGGCGGTGAGGGTGCGAGGCAGAGCGAAGGATACGACTTGACGACGCCGCTGGGCACTCGGCCAACGGCCCACCGAGTCGGCCGCCGAGGGCATGTGTCGCAGCAGCAGCCACCACGCAGCAACGAGGACGACGACGAAGGGCAGCGCCCAGGCGACCGACACGAAGGCCAGCGACCCGGTGAACGCGGCCGCAAGTGCAACGAGGAGCGGGCGCAGGCCGGGCAGCAGCAGGTTCTGAACGAGGACGTACTCGCGCATGTTGCCGAGCGCCCGCAGAGCGGCGGATGCGACGAGGGTGAGGGCGCCGATCGGCACGAACCACAGCACCGCCCGCGTGGAGGCCGCAACCTGCGCGTTCCAGATCAAGGGAGCCACGGCCTCGAGAATGAGGACGCACACGGTGGAGACGCCTACGGTCATGGAGGCCATGAAGGACAGGGTCGCGCGGATCTCCTCGGGAGCATCCAGGGACAGGCGTGGCATCAGGTAGATGGCGGTGGAGTCGAGGCCTACCTTGGCCAGGGCCATGACGATCGCGAAGACACCGGTTGCCTGAGTGACGATACCCGCGCCCTCGGCACCCAGCATGCGCGACAGGATGATCGTGAACGCGAAGCCCAGGACCGCGGAGGCGGCCGCTCCGACGAAGCCAACGATTCCCCCGCGCGCGAGGGAACGCCTGGCTTGATTTGCCTCACTCATGATTAACCTTCCCGCTACCGCGCGGTAGCCTTTCTCTATAACCTACCGATGGGATACACATGGACTTCATCAACTCGCTCTCCCCTGCCCGCAAGAAGAGCCTGCTGGCAGCCGCGATTCTCCTCATCATTGCGCTCGTCATCGCCGGCTTCCTGCGCCTGACGGGCTCCTCCGAGACAGATACGGCCGCCTCCGCGTCGTCCGGTGCACAGAGCACCGAGGAGGACGCACAGTCCGACATCCCGCAGTCCGTCGCAAAGACCATCACCCCGCAGTCGGGCGGGCCCGCGAACGAATCCGGTTCACTGGCCACAGACGCCGAGGCCGCCGGGCAGGCCACCTTCGTCATGAACACCCTGTGGGATGCGTACACGGACCCCGAGCAGGCTCGGGCGACCGACCTGTCTTCCGTGCTCACGGCCTCTGCGCTAGACGAGTTCAACGCGCAGGCTCTCGAGTGGACGAGGGACGGCACCCACACCACCGGCTCACCCACCCTCGAGGACGTGCACATCCTCAGCGATGACGGTGCCGGAAACGTCACGGTCTCGGCGTGCGTCGACTCTTCCAACGTTCGCGTCCTCAACGACGCGGGAACTGCGCTGACGGACGACACGACCATGACCCGCGCCCTCACCTATTTTCTGTTTGTGAAGGACGGCGGCGCGTGGAAGCTGTCCGGCTTCTCGTTCCCCGACGACCCGACCTGTTGAGTCGAGCAAGCATCGTAGTGGCAAAAGCCCCGTCGTTCGCGGCGGGGCTTGTCCATTGCCCCATGCGCACGGCACGCTGGGCGCGTACGGTCCCAGCGACGCTACCGGCGCTCACGCCGCCCTCACGCTCGGCCTCAGCGCGCTTGATCGGATCGCTCTCCTCTTCGAGGTGACGCGACAGGAGCGCCACCGCGACGACGGAGATCATGAGACCGGTGTTCATGCCGTAGTAGAACTGCTCCACCAGGGTCGCCAGGATGATGCCGCCCAAAATCGAGCCGTACACGTCCGTGGCGCGCCAGATGCGCGGGAACATGCGCAGGAAGAAGGCGAGGAACAGCGCCAAGCCGACGAGGCCGTACGAGAAGATGACCGTCCAGAACTGGCCCTGCGTGCCCAGAGAGGGCAGCCACGGCGAGGCCGAGGGACGCGGGGCGCCGAAGCCCAGGAGCGGGGACTGCTGAAGTTCGTAGAGCGTCTCGAGGTAGTTGGAGGCGCGATCCTCCGTCGAGGAGGAGGCCGCGACGCGTTCAAGGAGCGACTGCGAGGCCGGGGTGGCCAGCCACGCGCCCACACCCACGACGATGGCCGCGATGATGCCCAGGACGGTACGCCAGGCTCCCGCACGCAGGCGCTGGAAGCCCACCCACACGACGATGACGATGAGGCCGATGTACATGCCGCGGTTGAGCGTCGCGGCTGCCGGGATGACCGACAGAGCACACACGGCTGCCACGATAAAACGCCACTTGGATCGCTCGCGCCACAGCACGTAGGCGAAGACGAGCGCGAGCGGGAAGATCAGTGAGTAGACGTTGCCGTAGGTGTTGGAGTAGATGAAGGGGGCCGACGGGCGCGGGTCGGAGAGGATCCACGACGACGGGTTCCACTGGGTGGTCGCGCGCTTCGTGAACTCCCTGACGAAGTCGTTGGAGTGCAGGGCTCGCGGCACCAGGTAGTACATGAGCGTCTTGAAGCGCAGCGTCGGCGCCGCCATGGCGACGAAGCCGCCGATCGTGGTCGATGCCAGGAAGCCCCACATCGTGCCGGTAATCGTGCGCACGCTCAGGGACTTGCGCGCGTTAAAGGCGTAGACCGCGAAAATTCCGGGCGAGAGCTCCAGCAGGAAACGGTAGAACGCGCCAATGACGCGCCCGCCCGTGTCGAGCATCGTCATCGAGGCCAGCACCCACGCCAGGAAGAACACCCACAGGATGGATCCGGGCGGGAAGCGCAGGCCGTGTCGGCCGATCATGAACACCAGCATGATCGACGCGAACAGCGGCCACATCAGGTCACCGGAGCCGAGCACCCACCACAGGAAGTATGCCGAATAGGCCACGACGAAGGGCCACGCGGGTAGATCCTGCGCGTCCTCTCGTAGCGGCCCGATTTGGGCGGGCGCGGGTTTGGCCCAGAGTCCTCGGCGCGGGCTCACGCGTGACCGTTCCCTTCGCCGGTGTTTTCCTTGCCGGACGAGGCCTGGGCCTCCTCAGCGCTGCTCGGTGCGGTCACGCTGCTCTGCTCGGCTGCCTGCTCGGACTGGCGCGGCGCGCCGAGCCTGTTGCGCTTGCGCGAGGACAGGTAGAGGAAGGGACCCTCGAGGAAGCCCTTGATCTCGGACTTGGTGAGCGAGCCGGGCACGTCCTCGTCGGTGCCAGCGACACGAGCGCCACCGGGCTTGACGCGATTGAGGACGCCGGGCACGCGGGTCGCAAGCGTACCGAGCACGGAGGGCTTAGCGATGATCGCCTTCGTCAAAAGGGCCGCCATGCCGGAGCCGTTGCCTCGGATCTGCTTATCCAGGCCGGCCTCGTCGACGCGGTGACGGTGGTGCACGAGGGCGTCGGGCGTGTGGATGATGACGTCACCCGTGGCCAGGATGCGCGCGAACATGTCGAGGTCCTCGCCGCCGCGCGTCGAGGTGCCGGCGCCCAGCGCCGGGTCGAAGGGCCCGACCTCCATGAGGACGTCGCGACGCATGGCCATGCACACACCTGCACCCACGCGGGCCGTCGTGATCGGGAACAGCGGGCCACCGTCACCCTTCTCGCCCAGGACCTCCAGGCCCTCGGGGATATCGCCGACGCACCAGACGCGCGGGGACATGTCCTTGGGGAAGCCACCGCGCGACTCGAACCACCGCTGGGGCGCGTAGCGCTGCTCCAGCGGCAGCGCAATGCCCGTCGTCGCAGCAACGTACGGCGAGGCCGTGAACGGGTCGATCATGGCGGTCAGCCAGTGCGGGTCGACGATCGCGTCGTCGTCCGTGAAGACGATGACCTCGCCGCGGGCGGCGAGCACGCCGCGGTTGCGGGCGCGGGACAGGCCGGGGCGGGAGGCGGAGACGATGCTCAGGCGAGTATCCTCAATACCCGCGAGCTTCTCGCGCGTCAAGCCCGTGTGGGGCGCGTTATCCACCACGACGAGCGTGAAACGCTGGTGATCCTGAGCCAGGATGGCGCGCACAGCATCCTCGAGCATGTCGCACGAGCCGACCGTGCACATGACGACGGTCGCGTCCACATCAGCGCCAGCGCCCTCTTCCCAGCCGCGCGCGGGGGCCGGTTCGACCTCGAGCACGCGAGGATCGGTCTCCGGATGGTCCGTGCCCTCGATCTCGACGAACGCCGAGTTACGGCCGTTGTCGCGTACGAGCACGAGCGCTCGCGGATCCGAGGGGTCACCCGAAATCAGCTGGGAGACGCGCGCGGTGCGGTCAACGTGCCAGATGGAGGCGGCCTTGTCGTCGGCCACGGTGGTTTCCTCGGCGCTCACTTCTTGCCCTTCTTCGAGGAAGTCTTGGCCTCCGCCTTCTTGGAGTCAGCCTTCTTGGAGTCGGCCTTCTTGGAGTCGGCCTTCTCTTCCTCAGCCTTCTTCTCCTCGGCCTTCTCGTCCTGCTCAGCCTGCGCCGCATCAGCGGACTGGGCCTGCGCCTCGTCCGTGGGGACGATAACCTCGGCCGACTGAGCGGGAGCGGTCGGAGCGGAGGCGGGCGCGGCCACCTGATCGCCCAGGTAGATCATGCCGTTCACCTCGCGGTTGATGATCGCCAGCTCGTCGAGCAGGTGGTGCAGCTTCTTCAGATCGTGGCCCTTGCGCACGGCGACGAGGACGTGGCGGGAGGGGCGCACCTCGTCCAGGAGGGAGGCGAGAGGCTGGTTGATGTCGATGAGGCGCGGCGCGGGCACGCGGGTCTCAGCCAGCGAGGCGGACAGGACGCGGTGCAGGTCGCGGGCCTGCGGGTCGGAGGCGTCGACGATCAGGTCGACCCAGTGATCGCGGTCGATCGCCATCGCGAGCATGCGGGTGGGGGCGAGCCACGGCTCGGGGGCTCCCTCCTCGGCACTCCACACGGGCAGAGCCGTCAGGTCGGCGAGCTGCGTGGGCGAGGTCAGGGAACGCGAACGGGTCTCACGAATGAGCACCAGGACCAGGCCTACGAAAACACCGACGACGGTCGTGATGAGGATCAGGCGGGACTTCGAGGGCGAGACTTCGTCGCTCGAAGCAGTGGCAGGGGTGATGACTCGGCCGGCGGTGGCGTGGTAGGGGGCGAGCTGCTCGGCATCCTTGGCGAGCTTGGTCAGCTCGGTGCGGATCTCGGCAGCACGCGGATTCTCCTTCGTGTTACCGTCCTCGTCGGTCAGGGGCGCGAGGGAGGCGAGCTCGGTCTCGAGAGCCTGAATCTGCTCATTGACGCCGGCGGCCATCTCGTCGGCGCGCTGCTCCACGAGAGCGGTGCGCTCGGTCAGGTAGGCGTTGGCGATCGCGTCGGCGGCGTCAACGGCCTGCTGGCGCGTGGGAGCCACATACTCGATCTTGACGATCGTGCCGTTCGTGTCGCCCGACACCTCCATGTTGGAACGAAGCTCCTCGGCAGTGACACCATTGCCGAGGCGCGCGGCCACGACGTCGAGGACGGCGGCGGACTTCGCGATGCCCTGCTCGGTCACCATGTCCGTCGTATTCGACAGGGAGGCGCGCACGGCGGGAGCCGGGGTGATCGACGGAGACGTCACGGTCATCGACACGGCCGCCGAGTGCGACACGGGGATACCAACGGCGGCAACAACACCTACGACCAGGCCGGCCACGGTCCCCGCAACAATCGAGGTCCAGCGGCGTGCCAGCGCGTGACGAAGGATCTGCTGGCCGCCCGCGGGCGGAGGGGTCAGGATCATGACTGTTCTCCTTGGAGGTGAGAGCGCACCCACGCGGCGCGCGCATTGAGCCGGCGCTCGAGAGCGCGGCGAGACGTTGTGGGTCGAGACGCGACCCCCTGAGTGTAGACCTGCACGAACCGGTCGAGCTCACGCTCGGCCTCGTCGCGAGGAAGCGAAACGAGCGAGACCAGGCGCGGCAGCTCCTGGCCCGTCAGAGACACCGAGAGGTCGGCGAAGGCCTGGGCCTGCTCCGGATTCTTCCACGAATCCGAGCGCCACGAGGCATTTCCGGTGACCTGGCCCGGATGGATGCGGTACAGCAGCCCCCAGGGTGCGATACGCCGGATGTGACCGCCCGCGGAGGCCACGCGCATCCACAGGTCGTAGTCCTCGGCGGGGACGCTGCGGTAGCCACCGACGCGATCCATGATCTCGCGGGTGGCGAGCATGGTCGGGTGGCACACGGGGTTGGTGAGCAGCAGGTGCCAGCCCATGTCCTCGGGCGTGATCTCGTAGGGCATACGGGGCACCGGACGGGAACCGCGCAGCTCGATCATCTGCGTGAAGACCATGTCGTCGCCGCGCTCGATTGCACGCATCGTGCGCTTGAAGCGGCCCTTGAGGGACACGTCGTCGGCGTCCATACGACCCACGAGGCGCGAGTCGGTGCGCTCCATGAGCTGGGTGAGAACGCGGGAGACACCGCCCTCGCCCGGGGTGATGTCCTCGATGCGCAGGCGAGGATCGACCACTCCCCCACGCGACGCGCCGCGGATGGCCTCGCCGACCGTCGAATCCGACGACGAGTCGTTGCCGACGACCAGCTCGGCGTCGCGCGGCATGGCCGCCAGCGTCGAGGCCACGGCGCGCGTGATCGTGGCCGCCGCGTTGCGCGCGGGCAGCAGGACGGACAGCTCAGGCACGGGACTCCCCCTGCTTGGCCGCCTCCTTGGCGGCCGCGTCCAGGGCGCGCAGGTCGCGGAAACGACGACGCAACGAAATCGAGGAATGCGCAATCGCGATAACGGCGAGGAACGTGTAGAGCACCATGAAAGGCACGCCGAAGCCCCACAGCACGAAGGACCAGCACAGCACGCCCGGGTCGGTGGGCAGCAGCACGAAGGAACGCAGGTTCCCGCCGCGCGTTTGCTTGCGGCCCGCGGCGCGCACGAACTGCTCGGCAAGGATCTGGCTCATGAACTGACCCGACGTCACCCAGCCATAGACGAGCGCGACGATAGCCAGCCACCACGACTCGGGGCGGTAGACCATGACCGCTGCGGCGGTGCAGAAGTGGATCGCCGGGGAACGGAACGCGTCGGCGACATGATCCACCCACTCGCCCGTCTTCGAGGACGCACCCGTGACGCGCGAGACCTGGCCGTCCGCGGAGTCAAACATGAAGCCGACCGCAAGAGCCGTGCCCACGATGAGGCCCGTCCACCATGCCGGGTCACACGCGACGAGGACGATGAGTCCCACCGTCGAAAAGCACACGGAGATGAAACTGACGAAGTTCGGAGTCCAGCCGAAAGCCGCACAGGCGGCCGCGACGACGCGTGCGGCACCGCGGTTCACCCAACGCATGTACGCGGGGACGCCCGCGCCCGGCTTCTGAGCGGCAGCGAGCGCACAGCGGTAGGCACTAAAACGAGTCCCCCACGAGGAACCCGGCTCGAGCACGACGGGCAGGCTCACTGCGCCTCCCCTTCCGCCTTTTCCGCGTCCTGCGCCGGGGCCTCGTCAGAGAAGTCCTCGGGGGCGATGAAGCGGCGCAGCTTCGTCGACGAGGTCGACGGCGTGTACGGCAGGTAGACGACGCGCGCGCCAACCTCGGCCATCTCGGCCTCGAGCGCAGCGCCCTTCGGAGTATCCTTCCAGTCGTCACCCTTGAAGAGGACATCGAAAGGCTGGAGACGCCACGCGAGGCGCTTGTCCTGGTCCAGGTCAACGACAACCGCGTCCACGAAACGCAGCGACGACACGAGGTCGCAGCGCTCCTTGAGCGGGATAACCGGGGCGCGGCCCTTCATACGAATGAGGGCCTCGTCCGAGGTCACGCCGACGACGAGGCGATCGCAGCGCTCACGCGCGGCGCGCAGGATGTTGAGGTGTCCCTGGTGGAACATGTCAAAACCCCCGGGCACGTAGCCGGTAATGGGGGTGCGTTGCTGAGTCGTTTCGTCCACGTAACAAGTGTGCCATTTATCAGGCGGTCAATGCGACACTTACCCGCTAAATGACCGAAAGATCACGTCTTAGCGTTCCCCACCAAGTGACAAGACACCCCACACAGGGGTGTCATATCGCGCAAATATGACCAGATGGCCGCACGTCACCTTGTTACAGGGGGCGACACGCCAGCCGGGTGTCACGAGGCCTTCGCGCCGTTCGGGCGGTCAGGCTCGGCGGGCGCGCAGGCCGCGCCCCGGCCTCGTTACTGCGTCGTTGAGGGGATCTCAGCGCGAGAAGACGACCGTTCGGTTGCCATTCATGAGGACGCGGCGCTCCGCGTGGAAGCGGACGGCCTGGGCGAGGACGCGGCGCTCCACGTCCTGGCCGAGCGCCACCATGTCGGGCGTGGAGTCGGCGTGGGAGACGCGGGTGACATCCTGCTCGATGATCGGGCCCTCGTCGAGGTCGGCGGTCACGTAGTGGGCAGTCGCGCCGATCAGCTTGACGCCGCGATCGTGGGCCTGCGCGTAGGGGCGCGCACCCTTGAAGGAGGGCAGGAAGGAGTGGTGGATGTTGATGACGCGGCCCTGCATGGCGCGGCAGACCTCGTCGGAGAGGATCTGCATGTAGCGCGCCAGGACGACGAGCTCAACGTTTTCGGAGGCAATCAGGTCGAGGAGCTGGCGCTCCGCCTGGGCCTTCGTGTCCTTCGTGACGGGAATGTTGAGGAAGGGGACACCGTAGAACTGGGCGACGGGCGCCAGGTCCGGGTGATTGCCGACGACCGCGATCACGTCAATGGGCAGACCCTGCGTCTGCTGGCGGTACAGGAGGTCGGTGAGGCAGTGCCCCTCGCGCGACACCATGATGATGGTGCGCAGCTTGCGGCCCAGGTCGTCGACGCGGTAGGTTGCGACGAATTCCTCGGCGACGCGGGCCAGGCCCTCGTCGATGGGCGCGCGACCCTGCGGGGAGTCGACCTCGACGCGCATAAAGAAGGTACCCGTGTCGGAGTCGCCGAACTGCTGAGACTGGATGACATTGCCGCCGGACTCGCCGATCACGCCGGTCACGGCGTGCACGATGCCGGGGCGGTCCGGGCAGGACAGGGTCACAACAAGCTGCGCGTTTTCAGTCATGCGTTCCAGTCTAACTAGGTTCATACCCACGAACGAGGCAGGGGCAGGGTTTGCGGGCGATGCCACGGGGTTGCGGGGTGGTGCTATTGCTGGGCGGGATTGTGTTGTTGCGTTGTTGCGGGCGGGTTGCTGGCTGGGCGGGCACGATTGCCGTTTCACGCATGTTTCACGAGCCGCCAGGGCCGGCCTCGCCGGTTTCACGCGCGTTTCACGCGTACTCCAGCCGACACCGAACTGCGCCGGCCAACACAACCGCTGACACGTCGGCCAACTGAGCGACACCCATCGACCTCTCCTGTCGAACTCCACGCTGCAGATATGCGACACCAGGAAACCGCGCGAGCATTCGCTTGACAGCTACATCGCCTTAGCCTTCATCGCGGGACCACTTCTCTGGACAGGCTGCTACGATGCGAAGCAGTGAACCAGAGCAAAGGAGCCACCATGGTCGCCGCCGACGATGAGCACACGAGCACCAACGAGCCCGAGGACAACACCTCGACACAAAAAAGCTTCTTCGAAAAACTGAAGTTCTGGAAACGCTGCAAAAACGAAAACGGTGAACCAGCACCGCTCCAACCCCTACCGGCCTGCCTCATGAAATGGAAAGCGCCAGTAGTAATCGCAGGGGCCGGATTCTTAATCGCCCTATCGTTTGCGATAATATGGCACGGAACTCCACACTGGCCTTCGGCCGACGCAATGAAACTCTGCGCCACAATTGCCGGAGCAGGCTTCGCATTCTCAGCCTGGCAACAAAGGAGCCACGATAATGCAGCCAACGCAAAGCGAGAACAGGCAGCGATCGAACGCGACGACTACTGGAAGCGCCGCGAGCATATTCTTCACACACTCGATAGCAACAATCCAAGAATCCGCCTTGCAGCAATCAGCCTTCTAGCAGAACTTGCCGACAAAGCAGAAGATAGCTCCGTACTCAATGGCACAGAAAAACAGCAGCTTCAGCGCCACATCATTAACACACTCTGCCTCCAGCTCCGCCACGAAGGATTGAACCAAAAGCGCGAAGGCACCCGTGACGAGCATGCCGAAATTCAAAATGCCATACTCCAAGTAATCCTAGAGCGAATCCAACATACAGCGCAGAGAGGCAATTGCGCGAATTGGTCATCTCAATACATCAATTTACAACATTGCGACATACTCACAAAGGTCACAATTTCTCAAATTCAGACGAATGCGACACTCGACTTCAGAGACTCAGTATTTCAAGAACAGGTAGAAATACGCGAATCGCACATTGGCCGGCTATGTTGGCGGACCGCCTACTTCACGAAGCAACTCGTAACAGTAGGTGAAAATAGCAGAACGGTTATCAAAACCGATGGATTGCCCCAACACGCTGACATTGCATATTTCTTCAATACCACTTTCATTAGCGCGAAACAAGGTCTTATCCTCGATCTACAAACACGTCAGAACGACGAAACAATCCCATCACTTTCTTTCATTCAATGCGACTTCCGCAAAACTACATGCGACTGCCCGACAACATGCCAATGCAGAGACGGAGCTGAGACTACAGATTGCTCCTGCAAAGCCGAGGATGAATGCATGTGCACGAATACTTGCAAGCGCAACAAACTCTGGATTCAAACAAATTCCGCTGCCACTCAATCAAATTACACCATTAGAGAACTATCTATCTACACCTGCGAGGCATCAGATATTCAGATATCCCTAGAAACTGACACTCCTCGCATTTACATATCTGATTCAAGAATTACCAACTTATTCAAGATCGCATTCGAATACAACTACACAGCAGTTCGATCACCCGCCACGCAAGAGACACCAGCAATCATAGTCCACAACTGCATATTCACAAGAAATCAACCATCACTTGACCCCGTTCACATAGCCGTAAACACCCCGTCCACAATCAACGAACCCATCTACTTTTTCAACAATAGCACTTTTGATCTTTCAGGAACGGGTGCCACTCACAAACTGAACACTATCGCGATATCTTCACGTTATGATAGTTATCATTTTACAGAGGTAGACGATTCAAATAATACGCTAGCGAGTTGGGATACGGGCCTCTCCACAACACCGATTTCCATTCACAGGGACAACAACCCCTTCTCCGCGTTTGCGTGCGGGGAACACGCTGACGCAGACTCTATACAATTCAGAGTTGCAACTAAGGCAGATCGTGAGTCCATTTTGGAGTTGTCCGACCAATCTAAGAATATTGAAAGTTCAGACACATTTGGACGACCTACTCCCAACGAATACATCCGACATGAAATACTCAACGCTCTCATCGAGAAGGGCACACTATACCTAGTTACAGACAGCAAGGGTCCACTTGCAGCTTTCGCATTCATACCAGGCTCCAACAGTGCTTACGCCGGAGTCTTAAACGGATGGCATTCCAGCTCCGACTATCACACTATTTGCTACGTGACAGCTGTGCGCGGAAGAGGCATCGCGCATGCCATCTTCAGCTACGTTGCAAACCGGGCAAGTTATGTACGTTGCGACACCAGTGAGAACAACATCGCCATGCGGCACGCTCTCGAAGCATTTGGGTTCCAAGAGTGCGGCACATTCACAGCGGAAGACGGAGGGACACGAATCGCCTATGACTGGATCAAGGAGCTTGAGCCTCAAAACTGAGAAAATGGGTACTTACTACCCAGTCAACGAGATCGCGACAGGACTTTGATACTTGTTAAGGCCACATCGTCAGCATAGTTGTCAGCACGCCGTGGTCCACAGATAGGGTGACGGCATGCAGGTTCGAATTTCTTCCACAGACGACCTCGAGTTCATCGAGGGTGCCTATGCGCATGCCCGTGCGTTCATGCAGGCGAATGGGTATGCGACTCAGTGGCCCGAAGGGTACCCGGGCCGGATTGACGCTGAGGAAGACATCGCGCACGGACACTGCTTCCTCGTGACCGATGATGCCGGGCCGCTTGCCGTCTTTTCGTTCGGTCCCGGGCCGGACGAGACCTACGCCGAGATCGGTGGCGCGTGGCATTCCGATGCCGACTACCACGTGATTCACCGTGTGGCCGCTGTGCGCGGACGCGGCGTCGCTCGGCCAATCTTCATGTTCGCGGCTGAGCATGCGAACTACCTGCGCTGCGACACCCACGAGGACAACGCACCGATGCGGCGCGCGCTCACGTCCTTCGGATTCCGTGAGTGTGGCACGATCACGGTAGCCAACGGCACGCAGCGCATCGCCTACGACTGGATCAAAGAACCACCGCACGACAACACCTCACGGTCGTAACGCCCAGCCGGCCACAGATGCGTCCCACACTTTCGCATGCAATTCCCCGCCGACACAGATTGACGACACCTCAGAAACCGCATGATTCCAACGGTTCGGTTTCAAATTCTGAAATGCTGTCATGGGAATTGCATGCGACTTTTGCGGAGCTGCACCCGTTATGGAGCATTACACCCGATCAGTGGGCATTACACCCGATCAGAACGGGTGCAATGCCCACTGATCGGGTGCACGCCCTCATCGACGACAAGCTCTATCGCGGATGCGCTTCCTAGGTGGAATGGGCACCACGACTAAACTCCATCCCCCACACCGACACTCCAGCCAAGGCCACTCACGATGGCCCTCACCGTCGCGTAGTAGGCATTAGGCCGCAATAATGCTTGTTTCTAAGTGGTGTTACACCACTTAGCGGGGCATTACACCAGCTCGGAGATGGTGTAATGCTCCCTAACTGGTGTAATGCTCCCTAACTAGTGCAGGTGTGCCCGGCTCGGCTCGGCTGACATCTTGTTGGAGCAGCTATCGAGCAAATCTTCCCGCGCATAGGCTTGTCGCTCAATAGCGTTGCACCACTTAGCGCAGCATTGCACTGGGTAGTAAGCAGTGCATTGCCGCGCTATCTAGTGCAATGCTTCGCTATCTAGTGCATTGCTGCCGTGCATCACCGAAGCAGCACGACCACACCACGCTCACAGACAAACCCCGTAACAACGCCGCCCGACCCCACAACACCCGCACACACGTGGGCGCACGCCAAGCCCACACCCAAACACACGGCCACACCCGCATACATGCGGACGCGCGCCCGGCCAAACAGCCGGGCGCGCGCCCTTCCCACCAACCGCCACGAGGGCGGTAGCCTCACTTGATGAAGCCGAGCGCCTTGACGGCGTCGTACTCTTCCTGGAGGGCCTTGATGTTGTGGTCGATTCCGGCGCGGGTCGCGTCGGAGATCTCGAGGCCGTCGACGACCTGCCACTCGCCACCATCGGAGGTGACGGGGAAGCCGAAGTTCAGGCCGGCGGGGACGCCGTAGTGCGTGCCGTCGGACATGACACCGGCGGTAACCCACTCGCCCTCGGGGGTGCCGTGGATCCAGGAGTACATGTGATCGATCGCGGCGTTCGCAGCGGAGGCGGCCGAGGAGGCGCCACGCGCCTCGATGATGGCGGCACCGCGCTTGGCAACGGTGGGACGGTAGTAGCTGGACAGCCACTCTTCGTCCACGAGCTCGGTCGCGGGCTTGCCAGCAACCTTCGCGAAGGAGACATCCGGGTACTGGTCGGCCGAGTGGTTACCCCACACGACGACGTCCTTGATGTCGGCGTTCGCGGCGCCGGTCTTGTGCGCCAGCTGAGCGATCGCACGGTTGTGGTCGAGGCGCATCATCGCGGTGAAGCGCGACGCCGGGACGTCCGGCGCAGCGTTCTGGGCGATGGTGGCGTTAGTGTTCGCGGGGTTGCCCACGACGAGGACGCGCACGTCGTCGGCGGCGCCGTCGTTGATGGCCTTGCCCTGGGGACCAAAGATGCCCGCGTTGGCCTCGAGCAGGTCGGCGCGCTCCATGCCGGCGCGGCGCGGCATGGCGCCCACCAGGTAGGCAACGTTGGTGCCCTGGAACGCACGGTTCACGTCGTCGAAGATCTCAACGCCGGCCAGGGTCGGGAACGCACAGTCGTCGAGTTCCATCGCGGTGCCCTCGGCAGCCTTCACGGCCTGCGGGATCTCCAGCAGGTGCAGCTTGACGGGCACGTCCGGGCCAAACAGCTGGCCGGAAGCAATGCGGAACAGGAGGGCGTAGCCGATGTTGCCGGCTGCGCCAGTGACGGTGACGATACGAGGTTCTGCCATGATGTGGCGCTCCTTTACAGTTCCTGTGGGCGTGTGCCCTTCAGTCGCGGTGTTCCCCGCGCTCTGTCTTCTAGGATACGTCGTCCGTCACACTCAGACCCGGGCACCCAGTCCCAGGACAACCCACCCAGACAGTGATCTGCAACATATCAAAGGGGTGGAGGTCTCCACCGCAGGCCCATCGGCACGTACAGTAGGAGCATGTCCGACAACCGTCCCCTCCCCTCCCCCGGCGCCGGATCCACGCGAGAATCGGCCCCCACCTCGTCCCACGTCGACGAGGCCGTGGCTCACTCCCACGATCACGCGCATTCCCCGAAAGGCGGGCAGGGCGGCCACTCGCACGATCACTCCCACGCGGGGGCCTCGACCAAGCGCCTGGGGTGGGCGCTCGCGGTCACGGGGGCCGTCGTTGTCGCCGAGCTGCTCGGCGCCTTCTGGTCGGGCTCCCTATCGCTGGCAGCGGACGCGGGGCACATGGTCGTGGATGCGTCCGGACTCGTCATCGCCCTGATCGCCGCACGCCTCATGCGCCGCCCGCGCGACGAGAAGCACACGTGGGGGTGGGCGCGCTCCGAGGTCTTGGCCGCCGCCCTGCAAGCCGGCATGCTCCTCGTCATCTGCGTCATGGTCGCCTGGGAGGGCGCGTGGCGCCTGGCATCCCCGCCCGAGGTCGAGGCCGGCCCCATGCTCCTCGTCGGCGTCATCGGCCTGGTCGCGAACGTCGTGTCGTTGGTGATCCTCGCGGGCGGGCGCGAGGCGAACCTCAACATGCGTGCCGCGTTCCTGGAGGTCTCGAACGACGCGCTCGGATCCCTCGCGGTCATCGTCGCGGCCGGCACAGAGTGGGCCTTCGGGTGGACCCGCGCCGACGCGATCGCCTCGCTCCTGATCGCCGTCCTGATGGCGCCGCGAGCGCTGACGCTCCTGCGCCGCTCCGTTGCGATCCTCATGGAGGAGGCCCCCGCCAGCGTGGACGTGAGCGAGCTGCGCGCGCACATGCTGGGCGTCGACGGGGTGCTCGACGTGCACGACCTGCATGTGGCCGCCGTGTCCTCGCACCTCGTGACCGTCACCGCGCACGTGACCGTCACGCACGAGGCCGACGGGCCTTCGCGCGACCGCATCATCCATGAGCTCGGCGAATGCGCGTGCCACCACTTCCCCATTGCGCACTCCACGTTCCAGCTCGAATGCCCCGAGCACGCGAGCCACGAGCACATCGAGCACTAAGCGACGCCTCGTCTCCAGATACAGCGAGGCGGCGGGAGCGTCACGCTCCCACCACCCCCAAATACACATCGGGGGCCGCGCCCCACGGCGCGACCCCCGAGGATCAGATGCGATTACTTCGTGCGATTCGCACGGTAGTACTCGATGAGAGCGCGGGTGGACTGATCCTGCGCATCCAGGGCCTCAGACGAGCCCTCGATGGCGGGGAGGATCTGCTTGGCCAGGACCTTACCCAGCTCGACGCCCCACTGGTCGAAGGAGTCGATACCCCACACGGCACCTTCAACGAAGGTGATGTGCTCGTACAGGGCGATCAGCTGGCCCAGGACCGACGGGGTCAGGGACGGGGCCATGATCGAGGTCGTGGGACGGTTGCCGGTGAACACGCGGGCGGAGACGATGGCCTCGGGCGTGCCCTCGGCGCGCACCTCCTCGCTGGTCTTACCGAAGGCCAGGGCCTTCGTCTGGGCGAAGAAGTTCGACAGGAACAGCTCGTGCATGTCAGCGTCGCCATCGCCCAGCGCCCACGTCGGGTTCGCGAAGGCGATGAAGTCGGCGGGGACCATGCGGGTGCCCTGGTGGATCAGCTGGTAGAAGGCGTGCTGACCGTTGGTGCCGGGCTCACCCCAGAAGACCTCGCCGGTCTCGTAGGTGACGGGGCTGCCGTCGCGGCGCACGGACTTGCCGTTGGACTCCATGGTCAGCTGCTGCAGGTACGCGGGGAAGCGGTGCAGGTACTGGGAGTAGGGCAGGACGGCGTGCGTGTCGGCGCCCAGGAAGTTCGAGTACCACACGTTGAGCAGGCCCATCAGCAGGGGCACGTTCTTCTCGGGCGCGGCCTCGGCGAAGTGACGGTCCATGGCGTTGAAGCCGGCGAGGAAGTCGGCGAAGCCCTCGGGGCCGATCGCGACGGCCAGGGAGGTACCCACGGCGGAATCCACGGAGTAGCGGCCGCCCACCCAGCTCCAGAAACCGAAGGCGTTGGCCGGATCGATGCCGAACTCGGCGACCTTGTCCAGGGCGGTGGACACGGCGACGAAGTGCTTGGCGATCGCTTCCTTCTCGGAGGCCTCGTCGGTGACGATGCCGCGCTCACGCAGGCCGTCGAGCAGCCAGGCGCGCACGACCTTGGCGTTCGTGATGGTCTCGAGCGTCGTGAAGGTCTTGGACGCGACGATCACGAGGGTCGTCTCGGGGTCCAGGTCCTTCGTGGTCTCGCCCGCATCAGTGGGGTCAATGTTGGAGATGAAGCGGCACTCCAGGCCCTCCTGGACGTAGGGCTTGAGGGCCTCATACGCCATGACGGGACCCAGGTCGGAGCCGCCGATGCCGACATTGACGACGGTCTTGACGGGCTTGCCCGTGATGCCGACCCACTCGCCGGAGCGGACGCGGCGGGCGAAGGCGTAGACCTTCTCGAGGACCTCGTGCACGTCGGCGATGGCGTCCTGGCCGTCGACCGTCAGGGAGTCGGTCGCGGGACGGCGCAGCGCGGTGTGCAGGACGGCGCGATCCTCGGTGACGTTGATGTGCTCGCCCGCGTACATGCGGTCGCGCAGCTCGAGGACACCGGTCTGCTCAGCGAGGGCGAGGAGGTGGCCCACCAGCGTGGGGCACACGAGGTTCTTCGACAGGTCGACGTGCAGGTCGGCAGCATCGAAGGTGAAAGTCTGGGTGCGGTTGGGGTCGTCCGCGAACAGCTTGCGCAGGTCGGGATCGAAGTTGTCGGCCAGCTGGTCGAGCGTGTCCCACGCGGGGGTCATCGTCGGGTCGATCACGGGGATATCACTCATGGGGTCTCCTGACAGTAGAGATTGTTTCGCACTTTAGTTTAGCGGGGTCTGCTCCCCTGGTCACCCTCGTTTCTCGCTTCTGAAACGACGAGGCCGTGGCCCGCGAGCGCTCACGGAACCACGGCCTCGTACGGCGTCGGGAGACCCGGTCAGGCGACCGGATCGTCGATGGGGATCGGAGTCGCCTCGATGCCCGGGTTCTGCAGCGACACAATGCGCTGGACGGGAACGAGGTCACGCCACCACTGGACGAAGGGACGACGATTCTCAATGTCGAGGTCGTCGAACATGTTCTTGACCGGGCGCGCCTCCATCGCAGCGCCGACCTGGCCGATGTAGTAGGCGCCGCGGTCGCCGCGATCGAACTGGTCGAGGAGCTGCTCGAAGGCGCGCGCCACGAGGCGCGTGGCGAGCAGGCGGTCGTACGGCGAGGGCGAGCCGCCCTGCTGCATGTGGCCGAGGGCCTGGTGCCGCACGTCGTAGATCCCCTCGGACTCGGCGTTGAACACGTCGGCCAGAAACTCGCGGTCGTAGTACTGGGACGCCGACTCGTTGAGCAGCGTGAGGAACAGGCGTCGGCCGGACTTGAAGGAGGCGACCATCCGATCAGCGTCCGCGGCGATCTGCTCGAGCGAGGGGGACTCCTCGTTGATGTACATGTACTCCGCGCCGCTCGACAGGGCGCTCATGAGAGTCAGGTAGCCGCAGCGGCGACCCATCGTCTCGGCGATGAAGCAGCGCTTGGAGGCCGCCGCGCTCTCCTTGATTCGGTCGATCGCCCACGTTGCGTTGTTGATCGCCGTGTCCGTGCCGATCGCGAGCTCGCAGCCCGGCAGGTTGTTGTCGATCGAGGCGGGGATGAGCAGCATCGGGATCTGGAACGCCGGGTAGCGGTCCTTCTCCGAGGTGATCGCGTGGACGCCCAGGTAGGCGTTCATGCCGCCGATAATCAGGAGGGCGTCGATCTCGTTGCGCTCGATGGCGCGGCCCAGCGCGTAGAACTGCTCGACCGGCGGAATGTCGCGCTTCGTCCCGAGCTCTGCGCCGCCCTTGAAGGCCCAGCCTTCCACGTCGGACCAGCTCAGTTCACGCACGCGGTCATCCGCCAGGCCGCTCCACGAGCCGTCGACACCGAGCATCGTCCAGCCGCGCGCGATACCCAGGCGCACGGCCACGCGGGCCGCCGTGTTCATGCCGGGGGCCAGACCACCCGCATGCAGGATCGCGACGCGCTTGATCTCGCCCGTCGGCTCGGGGGTGAGCTGCGGGGGCGTGGAGAGAATCTGGTTGATGCCCACCATCGACGAGAAGGACGAGCCGCGCGAGGCCTGGGCCGCCGCGTAGTCACCGGCCGCGATCAGGTCCTTGACCGCGCGCGTGTCATGCACGGCCTTCATGAGGGGGATGCGGGTGATGCGGTTGCGACGCACGCCCAGAATGACGGGTTCATCCTCAGCCGAGGACGCCAGGATCTCCTGGACAGCCGCGTAGCCCAGCAGCGTGGACATCCAACGGTCGTAGGCCGACGGAGTGCCGCCGCGCTGCACGTGACCGAGGATCGTCACGCGAGCGTCCTCGCCCGTGCGCTCCTGGATCGTGTCGGCGATCAGCTGCGTGGACAGCTCGTTCCCGTCGCGGTCGTGGGCGCCCTCTGCCACCAGGACGATGGACTCACGGCGACCGGCCTCTCGGCCCACGCGCAGGTGCTCGGCCAGGTCGTCCTGCCAGCCCGGGCCCGCGGGGTCCTCGGGCGTGAACACGTAGTCGGCGCCACCGGCGACCGCCGCCATGAGGGGCAGGTAACCGCAGTGGCGACCCATGACCTCGACGACGAACGTGCGCTGGTGCGAGGCCGCCGTACTGGTCAGCTGGTCGATGGCGTCCAGGATGCGATGCAGCGCAGTGTCGGCGCCGATCGTCATATCCGTGCCCACGAGGTCGTTGTCGATCGAGCCGACGAGGCCGACGATGATGAGAGCCGGGTGCTCGGCGGCGGTCTCGGGCGAAATCACGCCCTCGGCAGCCAGCTCGGCGACGTGCTGCGCCCACTCGCCTCGGAACTCGTTCGTACCCGACAGGGAGCCGTCGCCACCGATCACGACGAGGTGATCGATACCGTGCTCGAGCAGGTTCGCGGCCGCGCGGTGGCGGCCCTCGTACGTGCGGAAGTCGGCGCTGCGAGCCGTGCCGATCACCGTGCCGCCTTCGGCCAGGATCGAGGACACGTCCGACCACTCCATCTTCTTAATGGAATCGCCACCCACGCAGGCACCCTGCCAGCCTTCGTAGATCGCATAGGGCTGCGCGCCGCGCGCCAGCGCCGTACGCACGACGGCTCGAACAGCCGCGTTCATTCCCTGGGCGTCACCGCCGGACGTGAGGACACCGATACGAACTGTGCTCATTTTTCTGCCATCTTTCGTTGACGGAGCGGGCCACGAGGCCCAGTGTGCCTATCGTTCCCTATTCTACGTGACCTGCGACTCCACTACTAGGGCCTAACTCCCATTTACCGAGGAAACGACAAGCGCGCGCCCGCCGACAACGGCGGGCGCGCGCTCACGCAGTCACTGGAAACTAGGCGACAGTTTCGCTGCCATTGCGGGCGGCGGAGTCGGCCAGCTCCTCGGGGCTGACAACGCCCTCGACGGAGACGCGGTCCAGGTAGGCCATACCGTCAAACGCCAGCTCGCGAGCGTTCTCCGGGTCACCCTCGTTGCCGATCGAGCCGTGGGCCATACGGTCCACGATGAGCGCGATCGCGCCGTCGCCCGTCACGTTGGTGGCAGTGCCAAAGGAGTCCAGGGCGATGTAGGTGGCGATCATGAGCGCGACCTGGGCGTCGTTGAAGCCCAGCATGGAGCTCAGCAGGCCGGTGGCCGCCATGATGGCGCCACCGGGCACGCCGGGGGCGGCGACCATCGTGATGCCCAGCATGAAGATGAAGCCGACCCACTGCAGGGAGCTCACCGTCAGGCCCTGGGTCAGGACGATGGCGAACGCGAAGGAGAAGATCTTCGAGGTCGAGCCAGCCAGGTGGATCGTCGCGCACAGCGGAATCGTGAAGGACGCGACCGCGTCGGACACGCCATTCTTCTTCGTCTGACGCAGGGTCACCGGGATGGTGGCCGCGGACGAGGAGGTGCCCAGAGCCGTCAGGTAGGCCGGCATCATCGTGAGGAGGGCCTTGAAGGGGTTGCGACGCGCAACGAGGCCCGCGAAGCAGAACTGGGTCAGAAGGATGATGACCTCGAGGACCAGAACCACGATGACCACGCGCACCAGCGTGCGGATGACCGAAGCGGCCTCACCCGTGTAGGTCAGGTTCAGGAAGATGCCGAAGATGTGCAGCGGCAGCAGCGGAATGATGATCGTCTCGATGAGACGGGTAATAATCGCGCGGAACTCGATGAAGCCCTTACGCAGCACGCCGCGCGGGACCATCGACAGGCCCAGGCCCACCACGAAGGACAGGAGCAGCGCCGTCATCACCTGCAGCGGCGCGGGCATTTCGATCGTGAAGTAGGACTCCAGGGCGCTGCCCGGCTCGGCCACATCGGCCAGCTGGGTGGAAGCAAGGAGACGCGGGAACAGGGACGCGCACACCAGGTAGGTCAGGAAGCCTGAGAAAAGCGTCGACGCGTAGGCGATCGCCGTCGTGATGCCCAGCCACTTGCCCGCACCTCGGCCCAGGTCCGCGATAGCGGGGGTCACGAGGCCGATGATGATCAGCGGGATAGAGAAGGACAGGAACTGGCTGAAGATCGCCGAGAAGGTCGCGAAAATACGGCCGATCTCAACAGGAACCAGGTGGTCGCCGCCAACACGGACGGATCCGAGGACGGTCGCGAGGATGATCGCAGCGATCACCCACACGAGGATTCCGGATTTACGCAGGAACGCGCGCATGTCTTTCACCTTGAAACTAGGGATGATGGGTCGCTCATAGAATGCCCGAGCTTTACGCATTCTTGAAGCGGTAACCAGGATTCGGGATAGATGCGGCAAAAATCACGGAAGAAATGTTGCGCTCGCCCGAGCCGACCACCGCTCGTAACACCACTGTTCCCAGTGTTTTTAGCGCACCGCCAGGGTGGAGACGTACGGGGCGAACCACCAAATAATCGCGGCGAGAATCACGTACACCGCGACATCCATCAGACGGGCTCGCGACGCAAACCAAGGCCGTCCCGGCGTCCACAGACGCAGAGCACCCATACCAACGAGGACAGCGACCATGAGTAGGACCGCGCGATGACGGTGATCGCTCACGGCCAGCGCGATGACGCCAAGAACGCCGAGCGCACTCAGGGCAGCGCCAAGCCACGCACCCACTCGTGCGCGCGCGTTCTTTTCCTCGTTATTCACGCCCCTACCCTATCGCACGAGCGCTCGTCATCATGCGCGCGCTCGTCTGCGTCCCGCCAAGCCAACCACGGCCTCGTCTTTTCAAAAGAATAGGAATAAGAGGCATGCGGGTTTAATATTGGTCCAAAGGTCCCTGAGACCCGCAACATATTTCTCGCACCAAAGGAGCATTCGAGTGTCCCGCTTTATTGTCGTCGCCCCCGGTTCGTCGGAGGCAGCCGCCCTCGCTACTGACGAGCTGGCCCGCGTTCTCGGCGTCGCCACCGTCGACGCCCTGGCCGGCACGACGGCTACCGACGCCGCCCTCCGTCCCACCTCCGCTCTGCCCGCCGCGGTCGAAGCCGTCCGCGCCGCCGGCGACGACGCGCTCATCGCCCCCGCCCGTGAGGCCTCGAACCGCGCCTTCGACCACGTGGCCTGGAACCTGAACCTCGCCGCCTCCACCCGCGCCGGCGTCGTTCTCGCCTTCGACGCCGAGGGCGCCAGCGCCGAGCTGCTCGCCGAAGAGATCGCAGCCGCTCGCCTGCGCGCCAAGGCTGCTGCCGCCTCCGTCGTCGCCGTCGTCCTGACCGGTGGCGCCCCCGCGCTTCAGGCCGACGTCCCCGTCCTGCCCCTGCCGCTGGGCGACGAGGCAGCGGCCACCCTGCGCGCCACCGCCGCCCCCACCGCGGTCACCCCGCTCGCCTTCCAGGCCGACCTCATCGAGCGCGCCCGCGCCGAGCGTAAGCGCATCGTCCTGCCCGAGCCCGACGACGACCGCGTCCTGCAGGCCGCCGCCCAGGTCCTCGCCGCCGGCATCGCCGACATCACCTTCGTGGGCGACGCCGACTACGTTGCCAAGCGCGCCGGCGAGCTCGGCCTCGACCTGAGCGCCGCCCAGGTCGTCTCCGTGAACGATCCCGCTTACCTCGAGCGCTACGCCGAGGAGTTCGCGCGCCTGCGCGCCAAGAAGGGCGTCACCCTCGAACAGGCCCGCGAGAAGGTCACCGACGTGTCCTACTTCGGCACCATGATGGTCCACATGGGCGACGCCGACGGCATGGTCTCGGGCGCTGCCCACACGACCGCGCACACGATCGTTCCCTCCTTCCAGATCATCAAGACCGCCCCCGGCGTCTCCGTCGTCTCCTCCATCTTCCTCATGGCGATGAAGGACCGCGTGTGGGCCTTCGGCGACTGCGCCGTCAACCCCAACCCCACCTCCGAGCAGCTGGCCGATATCGCCGTGACCTCCGCGCGCACCGCCGCCCAGTTCGGCGTCACCCCGCGCGTCGCCATGCTCTCCTACTCGACCGGCACCTCCGGGGCCGGCCCGGACGTCGACGTCGTCGTCGAGGCCACCCGCCTCGCCCGCGAGAAGGCCCCCGAGCTGGCCATCGAAGGCCCCATCCAGTTCGACGCAGCCGTCGACGAGGCCGTCGCCGCCACCAAGCTGCCCGGCTCCGAGGTCGCCGGCAAGGCCACCGTCTTCGTCTTCCCCTCGCTGGAAGCCGGAAACATCGGCTACAAGGCGGTCCAGCGCTCCTCCGGCGCGCTCGCCGTCGGCCCCATCCTGCAGGGCCTCAACAAGCCCGTCAACGACCTGTCGCGCGGCGCCCTCGTCGAAGACATCGTCAACACCGTCGCCCTGACCGCCGTCCAGGCCCAGGGCTGAACGGGACCGAGGTCCCGGGGTCCGGTTACCATTGAACGTAAACGGGCCCCGGCCTCGTTCTTTTACTCCCAACCCCACAACACGAAAGGCGAACGCGTGTCCTCGTCCTCCGTCCTCGTCATTAACTCCGGCTCCTCCTCCATCAAGTACCAGCTCGTCGATCCCGAAACCGGCGACGCCATCGCCAAGGGCATCGTCGAGCGCATCGGCGACACCACCGGCCTCATCAAGCATGAGCACGGCGACGCCGTCACCAAGGAAGAGCTCCCGGTTCCCGACCACACCGTCGGCATGCGTGAGGTCCTGCGCCTCTTCGACACGGAGGGCCCGTCCCTGGCCGAGGCCCACATACTCGCCGTCGGCCACCGCGTCGTTCAGGGCGGCCGCTACTTCGACGGCCCGGCCCTCATCACCGACGAGGTCCGCAACCTGATCGAAGAGCTGTGCCCGCTGGCTCCGCTGCACAACCCCGCCCACCTCAAGGGCATCGACGTGGCGCGCGAGCTCATGCCCGACGTCCCCCACGTCGCCGTCTTCGACACCGCGTTCTTCCAGCAGCTGCCCGACAAGGCCGCCCTGTACGCCCTCGAGACCGAGACCGCCGAGAAGTACTCGGTGCGCCGCTACGGCGCCCACGGCACCTCCCACCAGTTCGTCTCCCAGGAAATCTCGAAGATGCTGGGCCGCGACGACCTCAAGCAGATCGTCCTGCACCTGGGCAACGGCGCGTCCGCCTCGGCCGTCAAGAACGGCAAGCCGATCGACACCTCCATGGGCCTGACCCCCCTCGAGGGCCTCATGATGGGCACCCGCACCGGCGACATCGACCCGGCCGTCGTGTTCCACCTGCAGCGCGTCGCCGGCATGACCGTCGACGAGGTCGACACCCTCTTCAACAAGAAGTCCGGCATGAAGGGCATGACGGGCGAGTCCGACATGCGCTCCGTGTGGGACATGATCCACAACGACGAGGACCCCGAGGCTCAGCAGCGCGCCCGTACCGCCATGGACGTGTACATCAACCGCCTGCTGAAGTACGTGGGTTCCTACGCCGCTGAGCTCGGCGGCCTGGACGTCATCACCTTCACCGCCGGCATCGGCGAGAACGACGACGACGTGCGCCGCGAGCTGGCCGAGGCCCTCGCTCCCTTCGGCGTCAAGATCGACGTCGAGGCCAACAAGGGCCGCATCAAGGAGCCGCGCGTCGTGTCCACTCCCGACTCGGCCGTCACCCTCATCGTCTACCCGACCAACGAGGAGCTGGCGATCGCCCGCCAGGCGCTGACCTTCGCCTGATTCTCAGGTTTGTTCGAGGCCGGGGTTCCCACGTGGAGCCCCGGCCTCGGGCGTATCCTGAGAGAGTAGCGCGAGCGAGGAGGCCCTCATGAACGACGATGTTTCGACCCTGGCAGATTGGATCGCTCAGTCACCGTCCACCGTGTTTTTCGGCGGCGCGGGCGTGTCCACCGAGTCTGGCATCCCGGACTTTCGCGGGGCCAACGGCTTCTACTTTCAAGAGCGCGAGATTCCCCTGGAGACGGTGCTGAGCATCGACTTCTTTGAGCGGCATCCGCAGGCCTACTGGGAGTGGTTCCACGAGATCTACCGTCCCGTAGAGCCCAACGGCGCGCACAGGGCCCTGGCTGCCCTGGAGGCCGCGGGGCGCCTGGACGCGGTCATCACGCAGAATATCGACGGCCTGCACCAGCGGGCCGGGTCGCGCGCCGTGTGGGAGTTGCACGGCAACTGGGAGCGCCTCGTATGCACGCGCTGCGGGACCGTCGCGGCGCTTGGCGATGCTGTCACGCTTGACGGGGATCCCGTGCCCGCGTGCCCGTCGTGCGGAGGGCAGATGCGCCCAGACATCGTCATGTACGGCGAGGCCCTCGACCAGGGCGTCATCGAGGCCGCCGTGTCCGCCATCGCGCGAGCATCCGTACTGATCGTGGCGGGCACGTCCCTCGTGGTCTACCCGGCGGCGGGCCTCATCAACTATTTCTCCGGGGACCACCTGGTGCTCATGAACGCCACCCCGACCTCGGCCGACGCGCATGCCGACCTGATCATCCGCGAGCCGGTGGGCGCGACCCTCGACCGCGTCATGGACCAGCTGCGCGCGCGGGGCGTCGTTCCCGCGTAGGTACTGTCACACACCAATCCGCAAGATCAGCCCTGCCCCAGGCCGGCGGGGTCGACGAGGGACAGGGCACGCGGAGCGCGCGAAATCCGCACGCTTTGGCCCCACGTCAGGGTCAGGCGGTCGGACTCCATGCCATCACCGAACAGGACGAGGGATTCGGAGGCGACGACGAGGCCGAGGTCTTCGTCCTCGTCCAGGATCCCCTCGGTGTATTCGACGCCGGTGAAGGGTGAGGGCCATGCCTCGCGCACGAACCACGCGAGCGAGCGCGAGGTCGGCGCGGGCAGGTCCCCCATGTGGCGGCCGCGTTTGAGGGATGCTCCCCATCCGGTTGCCCCGGTCCCGGTGGAGACAACGACGCCCGAGGAGGACTGTCGCTCCACACGGGTTCCGAGGGCCAGCTCGTAGCGGGCACTCTGATGGCTCGGGTGCCCAACGAATACCTCGTTGAGGGCGGTGAGCGTGCGCGAGTCGTCGGCGGTCGCTCGCACCATCGTCAGCTGGTCCACCCGCAGGTCGGCACCCGCCTCGATGCGCCCGAGGGCCGCGACCCCCTGGTCGGGCGTGCAGCGCACGAGCACGCCGGCGTTCGACTGAGGGACGGAGTTGACGCCGACCACGGCCTGGTCGCCCGCGTACTTGGCGACGTTGGCGACCAGGCCATCTGGGCCCACGACAACGATGACGTCCTCGGGGGCGAAGAGGAAGCGCGACAGGGAGTCGCGCTCGACGTCGGCGCTCGCCCACCCCTCCGGGATGCCCGCGCGCACGCGCGCCAGCGCCGCCACGTGGGACTCGTGGGCGGCCTCGACGGAGGCGAGGGTTCGCCCGCGGCTCCTCAGGACGAATTCGACCTGGCCGCGCGTGGAGTAGCGGTCCATGAGCTCGTCAAATTCGGTGGGGCGTCGGACGATGACGGCGCGGCGACGCATGGTTACTTGCCTTCCTTCGCGTGACCGGTGAACGCCGACACGAGATCGCTCAGCACGTCGGCGGTGATGGTGATGTTCCCGAAGGACGGCATGTTCTTCGCCATTTCCTTCAGGGCGAGCGCACGCGCCACCTCGGGCCCAGCCTCGGCGAGTGCCTGGATGTAGGCGGCGTCGTTGTCGACCCGGGCGCGGCCCGCGGTGTTCCAGTCGACTTCGTATGCCTTGGCTTTTTCAGTGATACGGCGCGCTTCCGCTTCAACCGCGATAGCGTCTGCTGCGGCCTTTTCTTCGGCTTCGCGCCTGGCGTTGTGCCCCTCCTGGTCGACGAGGTCGGCACGCTTGCGGGCCAGGTCGAGCTTGGATTGCATCTCGTTTTCAGAGATCTGGGACTCGCGTTCGACCGCGAGCGCCCGGCGTTCGTAGAGGGCGCGGTCGGCCTCGGCCTGGAGCTGCTCGAGGAGAGGGGCGCGCAGGGAGGATTCGACCCCTTCGTCCGGGCGCAGGCTCAGGAGGCGCGCGTCGACGACGGCAACGCCGGTGGCGCGCAGCTGATGATCATCCGCGAAGGCTTGGGTGAGCACGTGACCAACCTTCTCCAGGGAGCCACAAATAGCGTCGGACAGGGGCATCTCGCCAATTGCCGAGGCCAGGGCAGAGAAGGCGATGCGGGTGACGGTCTCGTCGATCTGCCACAACCCCTGGGCGTCGGCTCCCGCTTCGCGCGGGTACAGGCCGAAGTCGTAGTGCGCGGCGGCGGCTTCTGCGTCCTCGATGCGGTAGGTGATGGCAACCTGCGCGTTGATGTTCTGCTGATCCGCGGTGGTCGCCTGCACGAGGAAGCTGTGGGCGCGGTTGGCGGTGGGCACCTCCGCGAGCGCGCAGCGGCCGGCTCGCAGCCAGAAGGACTGGCCGACACCGGATCGGATCGAGCGTCCGGCGCGGATCTGGACGACGTGATCGCCGGAACCGCCCTGGTAGCGGATGAAGAAGGGGTGGTGGTGAAGGGTTCCCATGATGGCTCCTTGGTTGGGTGGCGAACCACTTGTTTGTGTCAGACTGACGATAACACCGTATCACATTTAATGTCAACTCGACACAAATAGGCTAGGCTTACACCATGACCTCACCCCTCACCATCCCCGTCGCGGTCGACATCGTCGCCCTGACGGTCATCGACCACACGCTCCACGCCCTCGTCGTGAGGCGTGGAATCGAGCCTTTCAAGGACCATCTGGCACTCCCCGGCGGTTTCCTGCGCGAGGGCGAACAGACCGAGGAAGCCGCAGCACGCGAGCTCGAGGAGGAAACCGGTATCACTCCGCCGGGACACCTCGAACAGCTCTTCTCCTACGGGCCGGAAGGCCGCGATCCGCGCGGCCCCATCCTCTCCGTCGCCTACCTCCTCCTCGCCCCCTCGTTTTCGCCCACCCAGGCAGGAGGCGACGCTGCAGGCTCCCTGTGGCATCCCGTCGACGCTCTCCTTGCGCCCACCTCACCCCTCGCCTTCGACCACGCGAGAATCCTCGCGGACGGCGTGGAGCGCGCCCGCTCTAAGATCGAATACTCACCCCTGGCCACATCCTTCTGCGGCCCCGAGTTCACGATCACACAGCTGCGCACCACGTACGAAGCCATCTGGGGATCGGCGCTCGACCCGCGCAATTTTCATCGCAAAGCAACAAAAACCGCCTCATTCATCGAACCAACGGGCGGCACGGTGCGCGAGGGCGCCGGGCGCCCGGCCGCCCTCTACCGCCTCGTCCCCGGCGTCGACGACACGGCCTTCGTCCTCGACCCACCCCTGCGCCGTCCACCCGCCCCCGCCCCGGCCTCGTCGATGAAGAGCGCGAGCGCGCCGAGTGCGCAAGAATAGCCCAGTACCGAAGGAGAACCATGAACTTCCATTCCCTCTACGATCAGGGTTTTGCGCGCGTTGCCGCCGTGACCCTGCCCGTGCACCCCGCCCGCCCGTTCGAGAACGCGCGCGAGATCATCGACGCCGCCCGCGAGCTTGATACGCGCGGCGTCGCGATGGCCGTTTTCCCCGAGCTGTGTGTGTCCGGCTACGCCATCGACGACCTTTTCCTGCAGGACGTGCTGCTCGATAACGTCGAAAAGGCCCTCGCCCAGATCGTCGAGGCCAGCGCCGACCTGCTGCCCCTCCTCATCGTAGGTGCGCCCCTGCGCAAGGACAACGCCCTGTATAACTGCGCCGTCGCCATCCACCGCGGCCGCGTGCTGGCGATCGTCCCCAAGTCCCACCTGCCCAACTACCGCGAGTTCTACGAGAAGCGCCACTTCGTCACCATGCCCCCGCGCGCCAGCGAGCGCATCGAGGTGCCGTGGGGCGGCATCGAAGAATTCAGCGGCGGCCCCGTGTGGGTCCCCTTCGGCCAGGTCCTCCTGTCCGCCGACGACGTGCCCGGCCTGACGATCGGCATCGAAGTCTGCGAAGACATGTGGGTGCCCGTCACCCCGTCCACGGAGCTGGCGCTCGCGGGCGCGACCGTCCTGGCGAACCTGTCGGCCTCCCCCATCACCGTGGGACGCGGCGCCGACCGCGAACTCATGGTGCGCTCCGTATCCGCTCGCTGCTCGGCGGCCTACGTGTACACGGCGGCCGGCATGGGCGAGTCCAGCACGGACCTCGCCTGGGACGGCGAGGCCATGATTTACGAGGCCGGGGACCGCTTGGCCATCGGCGAGCGCTTCCAGGAGGGCGCGCATATCACGATCGCCGACGTGGACCTGGAGCGCCTGCGCACCGAGCGCAAGCGCCAGAACTCGTTCACGGACAACGCCCAGCGTTACTTCGCGGGCGACGAGCGCATGACCCCGCAGGAGGTCGAGTTCACGCTCGACCCGCCGCGCACCGACCTGGGCCTGGAGCGCTCCGTCAACCGCTTCCCCTTCGTCCCCAACGATCCCACGCGCCTGGAGCAGGACTGCTACGAGGCCTACAACATTCAGGTGGCCGGTCTGGTCCAGCGCCTGCGCGCGATCGGGAACCCGAAGATCGTTATCGGCGTCTCGGGTGGCCTGGATTCGACGCACGCGCTGGTCGTGGCCTCCCGCGCGATGGACCTGCTGGGCCGTCCGCGCACGGACATCCTGTGCTACACGCTGCCCGGCTTCGCCACCTCCGAGCGCACGAAGAAGAACGCGACCCTGCTGTGCCAGTACCTGGGCACGTCCTTCGAGGAGATCGACATCCGTCCGGCGGCCACGCAGATGCTGGCCGACATCGGCCACCCCTACGGCGAGGGCGAGGCCACCTACGACGTGACCTTCGAGAACGTCCAGGCGGGCCTGCGCACCGACTACCTGTTCCGTCTGGCCAACCACCTGGGCGGCATCGTGCTGGGCACGGGCGACCTGTCCGAGCTGGCGCTGGGCTGGTGCACGTACGGCGTGGGCGACCAGATGAGCCACTACGCGGTCAACACGGGCGTTCCGAAGACCCTCATGCAGCACCTGATCCGCTGGGTCGTGGCCTCCAAGCAGTTCGACGATCGCGTCGGCGAGGTCCTCCTGTCGATCCTACACACGGAGATCTCCCCCGAGCTGGTTCCCGCCAAGCCGGGCGAGAAGATGCAGTCCACACAGGACAAGATCGGCCCCTACAACCTGCAGGACTTCACGCTGTACC
The DNA here is from genome assembly GCA_018375675.1 of Actinomyces sp. Classification (GTDB taxonomy): domain Bacteria; phylum Actinomycetota; class Actinomycetes; order Actinomycetales; family Actinomycetaceae; genus Pauljensenia. The sequence goes on from JAHACW010000015.1 coordinate 42,193, forward strand.
ACGTGCTGCGTCGCGGCGCGCGCCCCTCGAAGATCGCGTTCCTGGCGGAGAAAGCCTGGTCGGACGCCTCGGTCGGCTCCTGGCCGGTCGGCTTCCCCGAGGAGGACAAGGTCGCGTATTCGCTCGAGGAGATCGTCAAGTGGGAGCGCCTGTTCCTGTGGCGTTTCTTCAGCCAGCAGTTCAAGCGCAGCGCCCTGCCGAACGGCCCCAAGGTCATGGCCGGCGGCTCCCTGTCCCCGCGCGGGGATTGGCGCATGCCCTCGGATGTGTCGGGCGCAGATTGGGTCACAGAGCTCGACGAGGCCGTGAAGGGCCTGGTCGACTGACCTGACATGTCGCTCGGGATTCCGATCTGTCCTCTGAGGGGCGGTGCTCACGCGAGCACCGCCCCTCGGCTTACTCACCATGCTCACTTCCCGGCCTCATCAGGCCATACACCCCTGCACCTCGCCCTCGAAACTATGCAGGTTTTCACACCGCCTCTGCCTTCGCGGCGACGAGGCCGGGGACGGGTAGAATGGGCGCGCGGCCCTTCGTGAAACGGCCGTGAAACGATTATCTTTCAAGGGGTTCCCGTGCACGCCGGACTGATCGCCGCCTTCCTGATTCTCGCCGTCGCTCTCATCGCGGGTGGGCTCTACCTGTTTACCTCGGGCCTGACCGCGCACGCCGGCGTGTGCCGCCCTCCCCTGGGGCTGCACCTGGCGGGCATCGAGCCCGGCTCACAGGAATGGGAGCGCGCCCACCGCGCCGCGTGGCCCATCCTCTTCGGCGGCGGCGTCCTGGGCACAGCCCACGGCATCGCACTGGCAGCCACCACCCTCATGGACGCGCGCATCTCCGTGCCCATCGTCTTCATCGTCTCAGGGCTCATCGTCGAGGCCGGCCTCTGGCTGGTCGCAAAGGGCGCCGGCAAGGCGTCGCTGAAGTAACGCCCCGCGGGGCGCCGACGCCCACCCATCCCGCGCGGATACGACAAACGGGCCCCG